>NZ_CZPZ01000003.1:0-125000 GCF_001458775.1 Candidatus Nitrospira nitrificans | reverse complement strand
CGAGAGTTGGGTTCAGAACGTCGTGAGACAGTTCGGTCCCTATCTGTTGTGGGCGGAGGAGAGTTGAGAGGGGCTTTCACTAGTACGAGAGGACTGTGAAGGACGGACCTCTAGTGTGCCGGTTGTCGCGCCAGCGGCAGCGCCGGGTAGCTATGTCCGGTAGCGATAATCGCTGAAAGCATCTAAGCGAGAAGCGTGCCTCAAGATAAGCTCTCCCGGGGCGTATGCCCCCTAAAGACCACTCGTAGACCACGAGTTTGATAGGCTGGGTGTGGAAGGCGTGTAAGCGCTGTAGCTAACCAGTACTAATCGGTCGTGCGGTTTAACATCCTTTGCTCCTGATAGACATGGTCTCACCACGATACGAAGAAGGTATTGTGGAGTGCTCAAAAAGTTCTGAGTTCTGTGCTATTAGCTTCAGACTCAGTACCAAGCGCACAAGGCCTATTTGATCACAAGTGTTCCCGGTGGCCATACCGGAGGGGCCCCACCCGTTCCCATACCGAACACGGAAGTTAAGCCCTCCAAGGCCGATGTTACTGCCGCCGCGAGGCAGTGGGAAAGTAGGACGCTGCCGGGTTACAACGAAGGCCCGCTGGTCGAAAGATCAGCGGGCCTTTTCTTTTGAAAACGGGCGTAGCGTCCCTGAAGAAGGTCGATGGGTTTTATCCGGCGACGTCAATTACGATAGAGCGATGAAGAGTCGCCGATACGAGCAAGCCATGGGCTAAGAGCCTGTCTCGGCAGGCTAGGTGTCGGATGGGTGGAAAGTATGGACCACTGCCTGGTTACACAAAGAAGCCTGCTGGTGAAAGCCAGTAGGCTTTCTTATTTTGTGGCTCGGTGTGGCGTCCCGCGAAGTACGGTGTGAACCTTTGCCGGGTTATAACAAAGGTCCGCTGATTAATGAAGAGTCGCTCCGAAGACGTACTCAGCACATCCAGGACGAGCAATTGTTTCAACCGGTGAGGATGAGGCATGAAAATATCTTGTCCTGGTTTGCCTGGTTCAGTACGTTTGCACCAGCTTATTGCCCCTTTCGCCAGAGATGCAAATCGGGATGACGGGGGCCTGGGTAGTAAATCTCAGCCTTTTTGAAGAACCGGCTTGTTCGAAGGTAGCCTTTTCCCCCCGTGTTTTCGCAGAGCTCCTCGTCGGCAGCGGGCCTTTTTTGAGATCCAGTGCAAGTAAGCTTGGGTTGAACCTCTGCCTGGGATAATTTACAAAGAGTCGGTTTGATTCTTCCCCATCTGATCATGCCTATGCAAAAGCAGCCGTTTAAGATCACGTCTGTCTTTCGGAAGATCGGGAAAGCGATTGAACCTTTTCCAAAGGCTGCCATGTTTCAGCTCGCTGATGAGGGATTCGTTTCTCCATTCGAGCAATTGGTGGCCTGTTTGATTTCTGTTCGAACTCGGGATGAAACCACGGTCCCCACGGCCCAACGATTGTTCTCAATAGCGAGGACACCTGCTCACGTTGCAAAGCTTTCCGTTGAACGGATCGAAGAGCTGATTCATGGAACGTCGTTTCGAGGGGTAAAAGCCCAGCATATACGAGAGATCGCGATACGTACGGTGCAAAATTATGAAGGAAGGCTGCCGTGCGATGAAGCCGTTCTACAATCATTCACAGGAGTGGGCCCAAAATGCGCCCATCTCGTGTTAGGTATCGCATGCGGGATACCTGCGATCAGTGTGGATACCCACGTCCATCGAGTGACGAATCGATGGGGATTTATTTCAGCACCGACGCCCGAACAGACCATGCTGCGCCTTGAGACCAAATTGCCGAAACGGTTTTGGGTTGAGATCAACCGCTTGCTTGTTCCATTCGGCAAACACATCTGCACTCCCATTTTGCCGAAATGTTCCACGTGTCCAGTCGTTAACATGTGCAGGCAGGTTGGTGTGACCAAACATCGATGAAGTGGGTATGAAGTTGCGCAACGCCTTTGCGATCAGGCGTAAAAAGGCAAGCGAAAGGCGATCAATGAGTGGACCGATTGGCCGGTAGCCAAGCTCAAGTCCATTCGGCCAGCGGATAAGTGATGGCTTTACCGGCAACCACCTGATCTGAAATGGCACGAATATCCCGGCGTGTCATCGAGCGACCGCCTTGCGGATCTGGTAAAAGAATTGACGCTGATCCCTTAGCCTATTTTTTCGGGTGAGCCCAAACCGGCACATCCGTCGTTCATTGAGCCCAAAGCGCTCACGCGGGGCTACCTACCATCGAAAATCTTGGCCGCAACCTTTCTTAAGTCGACGGGACGTGAGTGATGAGCTTCGGCAGCTGAATCATGAGATCCGCGCGGACCAATAGATGCTCGGCTTCTTCGCGCGGAAAGCCGATGTCTCGGAAGACATTGCCGGTGGACTTCGTCTTAAGTTTCATGGCGCTTCTTCGCGTCGACTAGGCAGCCGATTTCTTGACCAGGAGCTCGGCGCGATGACTAGTGGCGGCAAGGACTCGGATGAGTACATCGGTCGAGACACCTTGAGTATCGCCATTGTAGCGGCGAGTGCTCGTGCGAATAAGTTTGCTGTAAGGGTAGGCGCGGGTGGGTAGCTGCCGATAGGGATATCGTTGCGCGTGCCGTAAAAGGGAGTGTCTAGCGGAGAGTTGTGAATCGGCTTTCAGGAGACTGCTTCTTGCCGACACAGATTAGTGAAGAATCAAATCTGTGTCGGACCAACGAGTATGGAGTATACAGGAAGCAAGGGTGAACTCCGAGGCCACATTGGCCACGAGCGGTTCATGACCAATGCGGCCTCGGACCCTCAGGCGGCCTTCGCTATTCTCTGAACCTGCCCTTTTGCCGCCGCCACGACATTGTCCGTCGTGAATCCGAATTTCTTTTGAAGCTCTTTGAGAGGCGCCGAGGCGCCAAAAGTTTTCATGCCGATGATCTCGCCGTTCAGGCCTGCATAGCGAGCCCATCCAAACGTGGAGGCCTGCTCCACGCAGACTCTGGCCGTCACGGTTGGAGGAATCACACTATCGCGATAGGTCTGCGGCTGATGCTCGAACAGCTCCCACGACGGCATGCTCACCACGCGGGCCTTGATTCCCTGTGCCTTCAACTGTTCCGCGGCCTCGAGACAGAGCCAGACTTCACTGCCACTGGCGAGTAATAGCAGGTCCGGTTTCCCCCCAGGCGCATCGGCCAATATGTAGGCGCCTTTGGCCACTCCGGATGCCGCGGCGTAGGTAGCACGGTCGATGGTCGGGAGGGCCTGTCTGGTCAGAATCAAGGCGACCGGCTCATGTTTCAATTGCATGATGACGCGCCAGGCTTCCAAGACCTCGTTCGCGTCCGCAGGCCGAAGGACGATCAGATTCGGGATCGCGCGCAGCGAGGCGAGTTGCTCGATCGGCTGATGTGTGGGGCCATCCTCGCCCACCCCGATCGAATCGTGGGTGAAAATGTGGATAACGGGGATTTCCATCAGCGCGCTCAAGCGGATCGCGCCCCGGCTGTAATCGCTGAAAATGAGGAAGCCGGAGCCGTAGGGGCGTACCTTGGAGAGGGAGAGCCCGTTTAACACCGAGCCCATCGCATGTTCCCGGACGCCGAAATGCAGGTTGCGGCCGCCGCGGCTCGTGGCGGTGAAATCGCCGGCTCCCTCGAAGGTCAAACGGGTCTTCGTCGAGGGGGCCAGATCCGCGGACCCGCCTAAGAGCCACGGGACCTGTTGCGCGAGGGCGTTGAGCACCTTGCTCGAGGCATCGCGACCAGCCACTCCCTTGGCATCGGGAGGGAACAACGGGAGATCCTTGTCCCATCCCTCGGGCAGGTGGCGCTGTTGCATGTGGGAGAGTTGTTCAGCGAGCTGGGGGAATTGTCGTTGGTAGTCCTCAAGCTTGGCCATCCAGGCCGCGCGCGCTTCGCGTCCGCGCGTACCCATGCCCTGTTGGAAATGTTCACGCACGCCATCGGGCACCAGGAACTTTTCGTGCTCGGGCCAGCCGTAGTTCCGTTTGGTCAGCCGAATTTCTTCTTCTCCCAGCGGTTCGCCGTGGGCGGCGTGGGTATCTTGTTTGTTGGGGGATCCATAGGCGATATGACTGTCGACGATGATCAGTGTCGGTCGCCCCACTTCCCGGTTGAACGTCATAAGGGCCCGTTCGAGCATGTCGAGATCATTGGCGTCGCCGACCCGGGTGACGTTCCATCCGTATCCAATGAAACGGGTGGCCACATCCTCGCTGAAGGCCCAGTCTGTGTGCCCTTCGATTGTGATTTTATTGTTGTCATAGATCCAGCAGAGGTTGGACAGCTTCAAGTGCGCCGCAAGGGACGCCGCTTCTCCTGCGACGCCTTCCATCATACAGCCGTCGCCGCACAGCGCGTAGACGTTGTAGTCGAACATATCGAAGCCAGGGCGATTGAAGTAGTGGGCTTGCCATTGAGCGGCGATCGCCATCCCGACGCTGGTGGCGATTCCTTGCCCGAGCGGCCCAGTCGTGGTCTCCACGCCGGAGGTCCAGCGGTATTCCGGATGTCCTGCGCACTTGCTGTTGAGTTGGCGGAAGCGTTTGAGGTCGTCCAGTTGCACTGAGAGCTCGCCCAGCCGTTCGTATTGGGGATTGACCGCCTTCACTCCGGTCAAATGCAGGAGAGAGTAGAGGAGCATGGAGGCGTGTCCCATCGACAGCACGAACCGGTCTCGGTTCGGCCAAATTGGATCGTTCGGATCAAATCGTAGGATTCGTTGCCAGAGACAGTAGGCAACCGGGGCCATGGCCATCGGTGTTCCCGGATGGCCAGAATTGGCTTGCTGCACGGCGTCCATCGAAAGGGTGCGGATTGTGTTGATGCAGGTCTGGTCGAGTTGTACGTTCGTCACCATGGCCCCCTTGTTCTGGCGGTGTGTTCCTGGAGCGTTACGTCGAGGTTCCCTTCAAGTATGTCGGTCGTTTCGAATGCAAGCTTGAGAGATGGCGTGAAGGGAAATGTGTATGAACCACACACGAGGGGAACACCTGAGGAACTCGTCAAATGTAGGGATTCTACTGCGGACGGCTGGGCTCCACACAACTCAGGGCGATCAGGTCTTGCACATTAATCAGAAGCACAAGACTGTAGGGGACGCTGTACAGAGCAAAAGCGACGGGCTTCGTGGGGATGTCGTAAGACTTCGGCCCTGGACACATTCGGTCTGGAGGATTGTCGGATTAGAAAAAGAGTTTAATGACCGAAACCCGCCGGTCACGTCTCTTGTTGTTCCCCGCTCGTCGACTGTTTCCCTGTTGTCCTCATCCGCCGTTGAGTTTGAGGCCCTGCTCCCATCCATAGAATACGGCTTGGTGGTACTGGCTCCACTGGCCCATGATCCCTTCATTCCAGTTTTGGCGCGCCTGGGATTCGATGCTCTTCCAGTCCATCTTCTGATTGTCGGGATCAAGGGTGAGATCAAACCCATACTTATAGGCCAACCGATAGTGGTTGAAATCGTATCCCGATGTTGCATAGTGCGATTGGTAATGGGCCTTGAACAGGGATTCGTGGCGCATGAACGTGTCGGTTTCGTGGTGTGATGGCTGGTTTTGTGCCTGCTGCGCGGCGATCTGGAGATGACCATACCGGGGGTGCTCGGCGGGTAAGAGGCGAAGGATCACCCATGCCACAGGAATAACCAGGATGAGGAATCGAAAGGCAGTTGCGGAGTTCACGGGGACCTCATGGCAGGCAGATAGCAATATGATAAGCCAGTACGTCACAGGCGTCCAGAGCCAGGGATGCGAAGCTCGGGGATACCACCGGTATCTCAACTGTCAGAGCGAATGGTTTCCGTTGATTCCCAGCAACAAGAACAGGAGTCGAGAACGGGAGTATAACGACGATGGGAAGCTGGTCAACGAAGTCCCGGACGAGGTCTCACCAGACAGGGCTGATTGGATGAATACGATCGGGAAATCTTTCATGCCGAGGCCATTCATGGCGATCAGGTCTTGGACGGAATCGGTCCGACCTCTTACGGCTCGGCAGTGCCAAGTCCAAACACGACGTTTGTTCTCTATCCCTTAGGCGGATCGCATTTCCCACTGATTGCCCATCACGCCGAGCCGGTTGCGGTGTCGGCTTGGGTCGTCATGTGGAAGTCCATCGATACTCATGCGGATGTCGGCATTGACGTGCCCCACCAGATAGTAACTGTGTTCGACGCGACCCCTGACGAGAGGGGTGCAGTCGACCTGGTGCACCTTATTATGCACGTGAGCTGGGCGCGCCGGACCGTTTGACCCCAGTCGATCCGGATTGCCTTTCGTGAAATCAGAAATGACGAGGGCGGCATCGCCGCGATTGTGATAGACGCTGACGCTTCTGGCCAGTTCATGCACTCGCGCCAACGGCTGCCCTTCTTCCAATGCGGTGTCGTCCACGTCGGGCGAGCAGAGAAAAATGTGCTCAAAGATGCGGGGCAATGCGTTGCCGGGTGTGAAGGCATCGCACCGTTCGAGCGCGTTCTGTAAGAGGTAGTTGCCCATCGAGTGACAGAGGAGATGGAGATCTTGTTTGCAGAGCGTTTCTTCTGTTCGGCGCAAGCCGGCAAGAAAGTCCCGTACCTTCAGAATGCCGCGGCCGACCGCGTTGCCGGACCCAGCCGCCTCCGACCGGTCTGATTTATAGGAGACGAAGGGGAGCGCCATCCCGTCCGAAGGCCAGGTAAAGAGCACGACCTGCACCTGCTGCTCGGAGTCTCTCTCCGGACTGGAATTCAACATAGTCTGCAGCGAGAGGGCCGTGCCGACCGCGTCGGTCCAAGAGACGTTGTAGCCATGGATAAACAGCAGCACATCCGAATTCTGTCGCATGACGGTTTGCAGGTCTGAAAATGCCCCTTGCGATCCTAGTTTGATGTTCTCTTGTTGGTCTTCGGCGACCGACCGGTTGATCTTTTCCCGATAGGCCACGATGTCGGCGGACTCGGCGCATTTGGCCAGGTACTTGATGAGCCCCTCGCCGTCCCCCTGTCCCATGCTTCCGCAGTTCTTTTCAAGATACTTGTTCATCTTGGATTCATCGACCTTGACGAGGACTCGGCCGAAACGAAGGTTCTCGACGCCGTCGTCGCTGAATTTTTTCCCATAACCATGTGGGCGCCAGCGATCGCCGCCGAGGTGGTTGCGGTTGGTCGCGTAGAAAAGTCGTAAGTCACTCATGGTCAGGGCTCCTTCTGTCACGAACGTGAAGTGCGTAGCGGTGTCGGGCAACGGATGCGGAGATGTGCTTATCGGCTTCGATGGGGAAAGTCAAGGATGGGTAGCCGGTGCAGGGGTGAATCAGCGGCCTTGCGGACTCCCGGATAGTTCCGTCAGAAGAAAACGCCGAACTTCTGCGCGCGCGTCTCGGGAGGACTGTCCGGTCTCGTCCTGCTTCTTCCACGAGCCGATCAGGGTGCTGTGGGCGTTGGTCGGTTTTCCCTCTACTCGATAGGCGCTCGCGGGGATTTCTCCGTCCAGAAATCGATCGCCAAATTGGTCGCGCAAGGTCCGCCATTTTGCCCGGTCCGACATGCAGTCGGTCTCAAATCTCAGTCCATAAATCTTCGCAGCACTTTCTTGTGCGCCCTGAAGGTCGTCGAGCGAAAGACCGAGTGATTGTTTGTCCGCATCAGTGGACCACCAAAAGGACAGGGGCAGCGCCGGTTGGGCGACCACCGCGGCGCCGACTTGCGGATTGTCCAGCAGGGCCACAGGAAGGGGGCCGGTCATGCAGCTCCCGATGACGCCAAGTCGCTGCTCTTGGTGACGCTCTCCTATCTTTCCCACGACAGCGCGTAGCCAGTCCACGACGGGAGCGCTTCCATGAGTGGGAATACCCCATTCGCCGCCGGGAAAGAAATCAACCACACCTCGAAACCAATAGGCCCACAAGCCGGAGGTCGGGGAGAACGTCCCTTTCTCGCCGAATAACAGGGGCACATAGACAGTGAAATCGTTCGAGAGTTCTTCCGCATAGGCGAGTGTCCCTGGAGTCAGCCCTGTCAGTTCATGGAGCAAGAGCACAGGCGGCTTCGAGGTGCCGGCATTGAGGCAGTAGACCGGATGGGTGATGCCTTCGTGGGAGAATGATTGGTCGAAACACTCCTCCCAATTTCCAGCCGGGGTACCTTCTTCTTTCGTATGAGGCGCGCACATTCCGAGCTGGGTGGCTCCACAGCCGGATAGGAGTAAGCAGACCGCGATGGCTTGAACGAGAGAATGGGGAGATCTCTCCGGGACGTATCTTCGGTGACAACACGTAATGTTCATGCCGTGCCTGTTTGGTCTCTAGACCACGTCGAATTGCCGTTGGTTGAACTCGAAGCGCGTGAGAGGGGGAGGGTACGCAGGCGGGAGGGATGTGTCAACTGGGTGACGAGCGAGAGCTGGTTTCGATTATCGTCTGATTTGTGAGGTGTGCGGGTCCATCCCAAATGCCTTGGTAAGGCGCCTACACTAGGCGCATAACATTAGCATCCAGAAAGTGCATCTTTTCGGGAGAATGACACTATGGCCAAGCTCAATGTGTCCATCGACGATCGATTGCGAGATGAGCTCTTTAAGCTGATTCCACCTCGACGGCGGAGTCAGGTGGTGAACAAAGCGCTCTGGCATGAACTGCTCCGGCGTAAACGCCGGCAGGCAACCGAGGTTGGTGCATCGCTTGCGGAAGCGAAGCGCCACCCTGACCGGAGAGGAGATTATGAATGCCGTCCGTCGGGATCGGGAGCGAACTGAGCGGTGCCGATGCCTCTTGAAGCGGATCTTGGAACAAGAGCATGAGCCTGACTATCGCAAAGCCATCCAGTTGCAACAGGCGTTGCTGGCTGAATCGATCGAGATTCGGTTACCGACGCTCTGGCGGTATGAAGTGGGGAATGTATTGGGCCTTAAGAAGCCGGTCCATGGCCGTCGAATTGATGAGCGCATTATTGGCGTACGAGTTTGACGAGGTCCCATTGCGGACAGAGTATGGGTTGGCTGTGCTTGAACATATGAGATAGGTGAAACACGTCACCTTCTATGACTCCGCCTACCATGTGCTGGCCATTCGTACGAAAGGCTTGTATATGACCGCCGATATGGCCTATGTGAAACGAGCCAAGGCGAAAGGGCATGTGGTGCTCCTGGCCGAATGGGAAAGTCCAGAGATGCAAGACTTTCTCTGAGAAGTTTGATGAGTCGGGGGATTAGGTGGGGGAGTCGTGAGGGGGAAAGATGGAGACGGTATCAGACAGTCGCAAGATTGACGACTCGGACATTCTTCCGCTTTCTGACCACCAACTAGCCGTGATGCACGCTCCCTTAGTTCGTCTTTGGGGCGGTCACTGTCCCGGCTAACACGTCCTTGGCATCGTACAGATTGGCAATCCCAACCGGTTTTTGATCTTTGTACATTGTGACCGTCATGGCTGTGCGGCGTGAGAGTCCCAGCACGTCGGCTCGTTGAGCCATATGAAAAAAGTCGTATCCCTCCCGGAGCGTCAGCTCCGCGCAGCGTCGACGGAGATGGCGATCCAGCTGCTCCTGGGACGTGAAGGCGCTTGCCCGATACTCCACCCGATACACGTTCTCCTTGAGTTGCTCAACTTCAGTCGTTCCCGCGTCACTCAGTGGTTTGTACTGTCCAGTCGCGCAGCCGGCCAGAAATATGGCCAATACCAGAAGAGCCGGCACACACAATCTGAAAGCCATTGTTCCGCGATACATCTCCATATTGGGCGGCTATCGTAGCGAGACGGTCACGCGAGGTCAACAGCGGCCGTACTCGCCCACCTCGGTTTCAACGGGGAGCAGTTTGAATCTAGGAGGAGGAGAATAACTGATGGTACAAAGTAAGATTTGCCCCCACCGCTATTCCTCTGGAAGCGCGCGAGGGAGAGACTCGAAAGCGAAAGGCCAAGATGTGACTTTCGATGTCTGAAGTTTTTGGTTGACGAGTGAAGCGCTACGCGATGCAGTCAACGCCTGATAGAGAGTTTTAAGCACCGAGGACTGAAACGGTTGTTCGAAGGTGATCCTCGGAGGCTCCCGCCGGACATGGTGGATCGGATCAGGGCCATTCCCGCGCGGCTACATCAAGCGGAAGCGATTGAAGATATGAACGTCCATTCCTACAGGCTGCACCCATTGAAAGGAAGCCGGAAGGGGGAGTGGGGTGTCACGGTGGGAGCCAAATGGCGCATTACGTTTCGGTATGAAGATGGTTGTGGGTTAGACGTGAATTTAGAGGACTACCATTGAAAAAGGAACGTGCAATGAAAACGTTGAAAATGAAGAATCCACCGCATCCTGGCTTTTCCGTGTACGTCGATTGTCTGGAGCCGCATGGGTTGAGTGTGACGGAAGGGGCTAAAATTCTTGGCGTATCGCGGTCGGCACTGAGTCATCTGGTGAATGAGAGTGCAGACTTGTCTTGGGACATGGCGATTCGCCTGGCGAAGGCGTTTGGCGGCACGCCTGAGGGATGGATGCGGTTGCAGTTTCTGTATGACGCGGCTCAGGTGGAAGAACGAGCTAAGAAAATCAAAGTGAAGATGTTTGTTGCGGGTACGGTGAGCGCGTAAGGAGCACATGTGTGCACTGGCGTCGCCTCATTCCCCATATGGCGCATCTGCCGATCGAATTGGCGTGGACAAGACCGTTGAGACGAGCGGTGGGCCGCTAGGCCATCATGGATGCACAGAACAAGACTTGAACGAAAAGTTGCCAAGGGAAGGTCTGATTTATTCTTCCCGCGGGATGTGCTAAAGGACACGCAGTCCTGATGAGGAGGCGCATCTATGCAGCAATCGACGTTTGCCGAGGTCACGTTTGAGCAATATCGCAAGCCCACCCGCCGTGAGCAGTTCCTCGACGAGATGAATCGCGTGGTGCCATGGGCGGAATTAGTGGCCGTGATCGAGCCGGTTTATCCCAAGGCCGATGGGCCGGGGCGTCCACCGGTCGGGATCGAACGCATGCTGCGCCTCCATTGCCTGCAACAGTGGTTTAACCTGTCGGACCCAGCTGTGGAAGAAGCGCTGTATGACTCACGGGCCATGCGACAGTTCGTCGGGATTGATCTGGGCCGTGAGCCCGTACCCGATGAGACGACGATCTGCAAGTTTCGCCACCTCCTGGAAGCCCACCAGTTGGGTGAGCAGCTCTTTGCACAGATCGGTGCGTATCTGACGAAGCAAGGGCTCCAGGTGAGCCGCGGCACCATCGTCGATGCGACCATCATCAGTGCGCCCAGTTCGACGAAGAACCGGACAAAGGAGCGGGATCCCGAGATGCATCAGACCAAGAAGGGCAATCAGTGGTATTTCGGTATGAAGGCCCATATCGGCGTGGACAGCCAGACGAAACTGATTCATTCGGTCGCGGCGACCGCTGCCAATGTGCATGACAGTCAGATGTTACCGGAGTTGCTGCATGGCCAGGAGACTCGGGTGTGGGGCGATGCCGCCTACAGTGGGCAACGCGAGGTGATCCGGCAGCATGCGCCTAAGGCCAAGAGTTTCATCCAGGCGAAAGCATACCGCTATCGACCGCTGAGTGAGGAGGAGCGGGCCAGGAACCGGACGAAATCGAAAGTGCGGGCCAAAGTGGAGCATACGTTCTTGGTGATCAAGCGCATCTTCGGCTGGGCCAAAGTCCGCTATCGCGGGTTGGCGAAGAATACCCATTGGCTGCATATCAGCTGCGGGTTGGCGAATCTGTACGTAGCGCGACGGCGGCTCATGGCGGGGACGTAGAAGACGTGTGTCCGGAGGCGGACAGCGGGCCATCGGACGGTGGGTGCGCCCGATAAAAAGGCTTCCGAGCCAGCGGATGCCCACCGAATTCACCCTGGTGATCACCCCAGAAACAGATTGCCGAGTGGAAACGTGAATTAATCAGATCTTCCCAAGATAAGATGACTCCCAATATGTGTATTGGAACGCAGAGGGGACAGCGTGGCATGGGAAGAGCCTGGATCAAAACCATCATTAAAGTTGTCAAGTAAAGAGTCCCGACCCCTTTTCAATATCTGAAATCGGAGAGACCCGGGATTCTCGGTACCGAGGCGATCAAATGGAACTTCACTAAATTCCTCGTCGGTGCCGACGGCATGTCCTGAAACGCTATGCGCCGAGTGATAAGCCGGAGATGATCGAGGCCGACCTGGTCACGAAGGTCTAGACGACTGGGGAGCGTCGAGAAGCGAAGTTTTTACCTGCTTGAAAATTCAGAATGTCCCCGTTTTTTCTTTCTGTTCTCGAGGCCCCAAGTGTATGACACATCGTGTATCGCCATGTTTCAGCCCCTGCTAGGCATTCGAGGAGGGATTGACTATAATAAGCCCTATCGCAGATCTTGGATTCGATTCGAGTGAGGGAATGGGCAATGGGAACAAGAAGCTATACGGCGATCGTCGAAAAGGAAGGAGCGAGCTATGTCGCGCTCTGCCCGGAACTGGACGTAGCCAGCCAAGGAGAGACGGTCGAATCGGCCACGGCCAATCTCAAAGAAGCTGTCGAACTGTTTCTCGAATGCGCCGATCCCGCCGAAGTCGAACGCCGGCTCCATACACAGGTTTTTGTCACCCGCTTCGAAGCGGCCCATGGGTAAACTCCGCGTCCTTTCGGGGCGAGACGTCTGCCGCATCCTCGAACAACACGATTTTCAGATCGTCCGTCAACGCGGAAGCCATATCGTGATGCAACGGCGAACGGACTTTGGCACCGTCACAGTTCCAATTCCCGATCACACTGAGATTCGAATCGGAACGCTGCAATCAATCATTCGGCAAAGCGGGGTCCCTTGCACCGCCTTCGAGATCTAACTCGCTGTAGAGGAACGCCTGCCTTCTCCGTTGGCCGGTGCGCGGCGCAACTGGTAGATGGGGGGTACGTGCGATATGGACCTAGCGCCTGGTCCATTGAATGCAGAGAACAACTTGATCCCTAAGGTTAGGCTGAGGGCGTCGAGAAGCGAAGTCTTTACCGGCTTGGAAATTCAGAATGTCCCTGTTTGATCCCTTCATGATTAAAACGCAAGAGAACAACGAAATTATGGTTTCGAATAGCGTGATGGCCAGCCAGGCGATCATTCAGTCAGCGCAGAGAATTAGGCGATGCCTCGATTCGAACGGTGAGGTGAGTTGGCAGGTTAGGAAATGTATGGTGGGTGGGCGAGCCAGGAGAGCTATGCTGGTTCTGTGACATGCACGATACAAGATCTGACTCTAAATTCGTGACTGAGTTTTTCCAAAGGTGACTCTATCCATGGATAGACTTGGTGATTCATGGCCGTTGTTCAAAACTTTGCAGTGCTGCTTCGGCAAGAATGTACACGAGTGCTACAGCGAGAAGAAGATATTTGGTCCCAGCAAAAGCTCCTGCTATTTTAGCCATTCTTTCCGAAGCACTATGCTCGACCATGTCGAGAAGCGCATAGTTCTCGACCGCGTCAAACGGGCCGGTTAATAAAACTACCCATGCAAGAACGCTCCCGATGATGGCCCGGTCACTGTTGTGTGTTGAATCGGCTAATATGCCACAGGCGAGAGAAAACAAAAGAGGGTAGAATATTAAAAACACATTGTCCACTTCAGTTGCTGGCGTGCGACACACAGCGAATGCCCCCATGAACTACGTATGGCTTCTGCCTTAGCGTTAGTCCAACTCAACTGAAACGAAATCATACCGTATGGGGATGCGGCTGTTACTAACGGTTTGCCTTGGGATCGCAGCTTCAAGCCCAATGTGATAGTCGCCAGCACAAGTACAGTCAATAAGTACCATCGACATGGATACTGGATCGATGAAAACAGGTGCACCATGGTTCATTCCTTGTCGCTTGATATCGACTGAAACCATCCTCAAGGTAAGTTTATAGGACTCATCCTGCTTGGCGAGTCCTATAGCGGTGGACGAATACGCAGCGCTGGAATAGGGATGGATTGGAATGGGATTGATGAGTTGAGAGGCTGAATGCTCCGTGCAAGAGCTACGAGCTCACTAACGAAGTTGTTCAAGTCAGTACAGTTATGCGGTGTCATCTGATACGGATAGCCGGGAGGAAGAGGGTTAATCATGCCAGCCTGGATAGCGTTCAGAAGGGTGGCAAAATTAGTCGCGTATGGATTCCCCTGGCCATTGAGACTGACAGCAGAAACAACCCCCGGCGATCGAGCCGCGAGCATATTCAGTAGGACGTGCAATCGAATGAACCGATGTTCATCCCATCCGGTGATCGTGCTTCCATTCTGTGGTCTATTGAACCGACTCGCAAGTTGCCGAATGGCGCTCTTGCCGCGATCGGCAACAGCCGTAATCTCATCCTTGTTCATGTTGAGATTCAGCCCGCCCTCAGTTTTGTTCAGCCGGATTTTGGCGACTCTATCTCTCACCCCTGGCATACGTGTAAGCGAATTATCGTTCCAGTTTTGCATTGCACCGACGACCGCACCAATAAACCAGCCCAATGTGCTGGCGCCTTTTTTCTGCTCCACTTGATCAGAGAGATAGTTCGAGTGTTCTTCGTAGCCTTCGCTGTAGGCTTTTGCGATGGAGACATCGTCCTGCCCATCAAGTTTCGGCTCCAAGGTAAGGCCAAAGGTGGGCCATCTTGGGAGCAGATCATCGAAGAGGTGGATGGGGAAGTTAGAACTGATTCCGCCATCTGAAAACCAGCATCGCCGAAATTCTTTGACTCCGGAAACTGGCGAGCGGGCAACATTGCAGTAGAGCGGAATGGGTGTGAAAAGAAATGGGAACGACATGCTCAAGCGTGCAGCCAACAGAACAGGAAAATGTTCTGGAGTCGGTAACCGCAGATGCCCTTTCTCGTCGTTCGTTTCCTGATTGGATGGAGAGTATTTCACCAGATGCTTGACTACGTCCTCCGGTAGGTATCTCTTCATGTCCTCCACGGTAAAATAGAGCTCTTCATTGTCTGCCAATGGGAAAATATATGGCCGGCCGTGCGAGAGGTTAGTAGAGAACATCTGAAGGTCAATTGAACGTGTTTCTGACCCGTCCGATCCGGACGCATGCCAGAGATCCCCGAAGGTCAGAGGGACGTCCGTCATGCACCGGCCGGCTGCCCGCTGTATATGATCATGCAGCCAAGGAGTGAGCGCTTCGTTTATCTTGTCTGTTGTTAAGCCGGTACATAGGCCAAGGCCGTTTTCTACGAGTCGCCTTGTGACGTCACGATAGACCCAGATACCGATTGGCCACGGTGCGATGAGTGCAAAGATGATCGCGGCAAGGAAGAACCCATACGGCCAGGCGTCAATGTGCAAGGGACCTATGAATTGTTCGTAATAGTTCGCTGCTTTCCATACAGCGAGCCCTGAGAGTACTGCCACTGCCAAGGTGGCAGGCCAATAGGCTTTCATGAATCCAATCAGAATATGAAAGACTCGCGAGGGCGTGGTCTCTCGATTCAAGCCTGCGAGAAGTACTGAGTAGAGTCGTCGCAGAGCAGGCTGAGGTTGAAACAAACTGAGCAATTTACTCCCGCCTGATTCCACTGGTTCCCCAAGTTCTATTGGAAGGCGTTTGAGGAGGGCGAAGCCGTCCTGTGCCTGTGACTCGGTCTGCCGCCGCTGATACTCCGCCGCTGCCGTGATGGCTGCGGCGATGGCCCCGACCGAGGTCCCCCCAATACTTTGAAAACGATAGTGGCAGGAGAGCTCCGCAATCGCCGTGGGATAGGCCACTCCGCTTGCAACCCCACCCTTCATGACTAGGTCGCAGAAGGGGAGGTCTTTAGGTTTTGATGTCTGAGTAGTGGTCATCACGATCACCTTCTCACTTCTCTTTGATGGTTGAGCCAAGGATATCCACCAGATTGCTGGCTTGGATGGGGAAAAGGTGTCAGGAACCAATCCGCAACAGAATTCATAGTCGACAATTCAATCAAAGGTTCCTGCCACCATTTTCTCATGTTCGAGGCCGTTAAATGCTCTTATTCAACGCCGTGGGCTAAGACTGCTAAGACGTGTCGCTACATCTTTGGCGAATGGCGCGACCAGTCCGGCAAGAATGCCGAGCATAATTGAATCACAAAGACCTTCTGTTTTCGGGCTTTGGAATGCTATCAAAAGCAGTGCGCTGATCCCAATCGCAGCGAGCTGATTAAGGCGTGCCCAACGCCACTCTGTGTAGATTCTCAGCGTGTCAATCCGACGCTGTGCAAGGAAGTACTCGGGCGAGTCTCCGCTCCCTAGGTCCTCGAGAACTTTTCCCCCGTCTGAGTTCCGTTTCAAGTGAGCAGATGAAATTTCCTCTGGCGCTTGTTTTCCCTCACCATGCTTTAATGACGTCTCATTGACCCGACCCCAGCTGGATCTCCCGACAAGAAAGTTCACAAAATTTGGATATCGAGGCCAGGACCGAAGGGCAACATTCGTGGATGCCTGCATTTGGGAGAATAACTGGTCGGAGGGCTGGTCGTACCATCCGCGGGCGTCGCGGAACTCCCCGGCCGAGAGCTCCAGGCACTCACGTCGAGCATCTTCGTGCGTCGGGTGTTGCTTTAACCAGCAGAACAATGCAAAACGATGTTCTGGACAACGTCGAAACCAAGCCCAGACAGCTAAGTTGTGATATAGCCGACGTGCCATAAAAAGCGACTTGATCAACTCGATTAGAACCATAGAAAGCGTACCGACTGCGGCTAAAAGCAGGGCCCAGTCGAGGGCTATCTTTGCAAAGCCGTCTGCGATACAGCTCACCTGGTCAAAGGCCGAGGCCTTCGTTTGGCACTCCTGGAGTGCGCGACCGATGAGCGTGGATTCAGAGTGTGTCTCTGCCATGTCGATCTCTCCTCCAGTCCCGTGGAACTGCGGTACCGAACGGCTTCTATCTCCCTAAGTTCTCTATATGAAACGTACTTCCCAGTGGTCATGTGGTCCTAAACCCTGCACCTTGAGCACCTTATAGATTGGTGTCACGATGCTGCGTCCGAATGTCCCGGCAATTACCATTCCGATCGCCCTGCCATTGGGCTTCAACTCCACAACGATCGAGCCACTATCACCAGCCTCCGAAAAAGTAGGCCAGCCATCCGGGGCGACGCTTAACTGCTCTTCAAACCAGGCCGTGCACGGTCCCTCCGGTGTATCGACAGTAATCCGTTCGTTGCAGTGCCAATCGTCTATGATGCCTTCAGTATATCCCGTTGTGCGTCCCAGCTTGGCGACGCGTAGATGTTGTCCCTCAGCCATCCCAGGTCTAAGTATGTTGAGAGGGGACAGCCTGCCGAGCTTGCCAAGATCGTTGTCGGCCAGCATTCCCGGAAACAGCCGAGCCAAGGCTGCGTCGACGTGATTGACTTGGACGCCTAACTTCACTTCTGTGAACTTCTCAAGGGTGGCAATCTGACGAGGTGGGCCGAAATCGTCGACGCGCGATGGTTGTCGGATAGCATTTCCTGGAGCCCGTGGCGGAGCTAAGACATGACTACAGGATAGAAGATATTGTGAGCCAGGGGAATTAACATCCTCAACAACCGCTCCCATAGTACCAGCACCCACACTCACGTGCGCTGCGCTGTAACCCATCTTAAGCGGGCGTGTCCACTCCGTGTTTATCCCCGTCTGGGCAAAGGGGATATCTGATTCAACTATGTCTATCGGAATGCCATCAACATCTGAACTCAGGAGGGAACTCCTACTCAAGAGTTTCTTGGGCAACTTTCTGAAAACGTAGAGCCGAACCACGACCTGATCGGTGAGCCGACCGTTGACCATACGGAAGCCAATACCAACTCCGTGCGCATTTCCTGGAGCAATCGCTTGCTCCAGCCCCGTAAGGTTGCTGATTACTTGCTGGACAGCGATGTAGTCTTCGAATGGAAACGGAGTGGTGCGTCTTACAGGATTTTCTTTTACGTCCATTTGATAAGGCCCTGCTATTTTTCCCCAAGGGCTTTCTTTACTGCCTTGACTACATCTTCCTTCTGTTTGCCTACTTGTTCAGAAGTCTCCTTAACTTTCTTTCCATAGTCGTCGTATTCCGTCACCAGGATCGTAACTACGAAGTTCCCTAATCCAAGAACTGGGGTTTGGCCTCGAAGTTTATACCACTGCATGCCAGATGGAGCCTCCTCCCCAGAGGGTGACATTGTTACCTCGAGGTTGAGTTCTTTTAGCTGATCAGCGAAGGATTTGCGTCGCCAATCTTCGAGAGTTATTTTGTTCGGTGGAATCGCACTGGCCACCTGCTCGTTCAGACCCTGCAGATTAAGCAGCCTATATTCTTCTTTTCCGAGCGTCTCTCCGAGGAAGGAGCGTGCTGGCATTGGAAAGAGTTTTCCATTGAAGTCTCCGCCGGGAACCGGTGGCGTACCATTTCCGCCATACTGATCATTCAACTTGACGTTACGGATTTGGAATTCCCCCTCCGCAAGGTCCTGAACGTGTACCTTGAGCTGCTCGTCGCGCCAGACAGCGTGCATCTTCAGGTTGACTGTAAGATCGAGATCTTTGTCTGCGCTTGAGAACCACGAGACTGGATCCAGTAAAGCAAAGCTGGCGAGCTTCGCCTTAGCACGTTCAAGGTGCACATACGATGGCTTCAGCCGAAAAGCGGTACCATCTTTAGTTGGAATTACAGCAAAGCTGATTTTAACGGCATTTCCGGACTCAACCGTTCGGTTGAGGGTAATCGTCTGAAGATTCACGGACCCATCTGGTGTCCAGTCACTATAGAACTGATCCCCAACGGCCACTGCCGAGTAGGTGGCAGTGTAGCGCTCAGATTCTTTCTTCAAATATTCGCTGATCTGCTCAACAATAAAACCCGCTGCAGCCGCAATCTCAGCAGTCCCGACGGCATGTTGTCGAATCCCAGAAGTTGCTGTCCCTGGGATTGGCTTAGGCCTAGAAGGAGGATCCCCGGGGTACCGATACCCGAAATCGAGTCTGACTGTCTCCCCTTTCCGCTCGAAGGAATTATCCGTTTTAGGAAAAAATATGTTGGAAGCTTGGTCTCCGAAGTTGGCACAGGCTGGTAACAACAAAAATATGAGTGAGAACATCGATGTCAATCGAGACATAGCATCTCCCTTCTTATTCAAAGAACCACAACCTTAATCGGTGGTCCACTATTTGCCGAGATGAATTTACTGTAAAATCCAAGCCGACACTGTGAGCAACTTCACACTTTGTCTTCGTAGCCTCCCGATACCAGATAAACTTCATAAATAAGAACTTGGTGTCAGACAAGACTATTGACTTATCGCCTTACTCATTCCCGCGTTGTGCCGCGCGGAGTTTCATCGGGCGGCCAGTGTGACCGCTAGCAATAGGAGCAACCATCCAATGTTCAACTCCATGTTCAACCACAGTGAGCCGCGCATCGAATATCCCTCAAAGTAAAAGCCATATGACGTCAATCGCGTCGCTGGATTCTGAGGTGCACTGGAACAAGTCCAATCGGTCATGGCGATAGTCGATCAACAAGTTGTGCAACCTCATGTGAGTTCTTTTCAGCAAAGAACGGACCAACGATGGGTTCGCAAGAACTACGTATATTCCCAAGCATTGTGCTGTTGCCTGAGAAGTTGACGCCTGACGAGGTGAATCTCTTTCGATTCAGACAGTATCGAAAGAGATTCAATGCCGCACCTCCGAACCACTTGCCTTCCACGATGATGCTTCAGTCCTCAGGCTCCTCAGACGCATTCGTGGAACTGGTCGCACTCAATCGCGGCGGGATCATAGCGCCGAAGAAACGATTCGGCTACGACCCGTTAGTTTGAGGAAGTTCGGCTTTGTCGGATGGATATGGTAGGCCCTATTAAAGAAGAATAGAGCTGATTAGGCCGGTCTCGTCTCTGGATTGGGCGAGAATTCAGCGGAGACGGTGATGTCTGATGCAGGAAGCAGCGTACAGGAGAGTTGACAGGGCAAGACTGCTTTGCTCGCGCACAACGTCGAAGGGTTATTACCGTGCCTTGGCTGAGGTAGGTCGTGAAGTACAACTATAAGAGAATCATCATTGTGTATGAGTAGGCTGTGTGCCTGGGCGATTCAACCTATTCCGTCGCTGGTGTTGTTAACGCTCTCATTGGTCTGGCCATAGTAAGGGCGCAGCAGCTGAGGATACCTGCAACGCCATAACAGATGCCCCGCTAGGGAGCGAAGAGTTCCGCAAGGAGGGAGAGGACTTGCTGGTGGGTGGATTCGTCGATCTTGCCCATGCGCTTGACGAGGCGGCTTTTGTCTACGGTTCTGATTTGATCCAGCACAATCTGTCCTGACTTCCCCTTGAACCGAACCGGTACACGGGTAGGGTAGGGGCGTCCCTTCGTTGTCATCGGTGCCACGATGACCGTATCGATATGGGCATTCAACTCATCCGGTGAGATGACAAGGCAGGGGCGGGTCTTACTGATTTCTCGTCCCTCAGTAGGATGGAGGTGGACAAGGAAAACATCAAAACGGGATGTTACCACGTCCACTCGTTCCGGTCCCACTTGGAGGTCAAGGCGGATTCGCGGTCCACGAGCAGGTCGTCTCCGTGACGATGCATCTGCTCAAAGGCTTGGCTCCATCCTGCTCGCGCCTTTGAAGCGGACCGAATGACGAGTTGCCCCTGCTGGATTTCCAGATCAACGGCTCCATGTAAGTGACACTGCTCAATCACGGCCTTTGGAATCCGGATGCCTCGGGAGTTTCCGATTCTCACCATCCGTGCCTTCATCACGCCTCCACAATGCGGTGCGCTTAATACGGAGTAATTACATTGGCATTACTATTGTTGTCAAGATGCATGGCGCGAGTTCACCGGCGCACGAGGCCGTCAGAGGCTGTCGATGGGATGTCGATGGGATGTCCTCGCCGTACGGCTGGCAGAAGCCTATCCTGCCTGCGCTGTGTGGTCAGGAGGATTGAAGTCAATACTCATGCCTGACCCCAATACTTCTTTTATGTGAGTCCGCTGCTGGTAAGCGCCTGAGCAATCGGAGGCGCCGAGACTGCCAGTGCTGTCGGCGTGAAAGGGAGGTTGCGAATTTGATGTATGAGTGTTGTGGCAGGAGGATATCTATGTCTGAGTCTCAGCAAGAAAGTCGGCGAGCGACATGATGGCACTGCCTGCGTGGCCTTTGATCGCCCGGAGGTAGGCTTCCTCGGCGTTCCCTCCTGGAACAGCAAGAGCCGAGATAGTGTCAAAGACGACACGCACGATCAGCGGCCTTGGAAGACAAGTTTCTCCACGTCGGCCTCAGTCAGCGCGCTTTTCTTTCTGGCTTTCTTTGCGCCGTATCGCTGTAATTCGTGGAATTGCTTTTCTCGACGCCGTTGTTCATAGACCGTGAGCATTTCCCTGAAGAGTTGGCTCTTATTCTTGGCCTCTGCTTTGGCCAGTCGGTCAAAATTCTCAGCAAGATTGGATGGGAGGGAAACCGTCACTGGAACGCGCGAGTATTTCATGGGCATCCCCACAGTATGACAAAATCATACAGTGGAAGATGCCTTTCCGGGTGGCGAAGGGTCAGGGGAGGTATCTTTACAGAAGGACAAGCGGAGAGAGATTGAATGCGAGCGGTAACGATATTCGATTGATGAAGGGAGATGGCCGAGCCGTCTCTACGCAAGCGGGGAGTGTCAGCTCTCTCACTCGCTTTCAATCAGCACAGGCCTCGATGAGTTGAGCCGCGGCGAAAACTCAGAGAGCACCACGGTCGACTGTTGGAGCTCATCGACCACCGGATGGGAGCCCATGTCGATGGATCCTTTAAAGAACGCGCCTTCTTCCAGCGAAAACGACGGGGAGACGATATCGCCGAGCAGGACCGCCGGCTTCAGGAGCTGGATCTTGCTGCTCGCGGTGACGTTCCCTTGAATTTTTCCTCTGCAGACAACGGATTCGGCAATGATCGAGCCTCGGATGAGCGCATTTTCGCCGATCACCAACATGCCCTTGGCGTGGATTTCTCCTTCGATGGAACTATCAATTTGAACGGTGCTGTGAAAATGGACGATGCCTTTGAATGTGACGTCTTTCCCTAGAACCGTAAAATTTGCATTGTCCGATTCGAGTTCTCGCTTTTTGTCCCACATGGTGACGATCCTCTTGTAGGTGAGCCGGTTCGATTCCTCTGCTGTCTCTGGGCGACACAGGCGTTTCACCGTGAGAAGCGGGAGTCGCCTGTGCGTCGTGTCAATGGCGAACGAAGGACAACATACAGGAGTCGAGAGAAAGAATCAAAGGCAGAGTTGTACGTATCCCTCTTGGCCGGGATCGAGAATTATTTCTTGGGAGCGGTGTGTGGCCGAGTTGGTTTCGTTTCCGAACTATTTCCGGTGAGGGAAGTGACGGTTTTGCCGATCGCCGGTCCGATCTTGGGGATTTCTTTTTCGATGTTGCGCGCGGCGCTCCGTACCCCCTGTGCGAGGTCTTCGACGGTCAGACCGTTGTTGCGTTCCGTCTGTGGGGATTCAGCCGACACGAGCCCGCTTCCCAGTACGAGAAGCAGGGTCAGTAACCAAAGGGGACCTTTCGTCACGCCACGTCGATCCATGAGAAAACTATAGCATAAGCATACGAGGAGCGGTCATCAGGCACGGTGCGCCGGATGGAGTATTCAGGTGGGATCGCGTATTATCGCCGAGCAGGATGCGGAAAAAGACCGCCAGCGGCGTTCTCGCATCGCTCAGAGACTCAACGTACGGCCCAGAGTACGATTCGCCTCTTCGCTCGCTGCGGTCTTGCTGGACGGCCTTTTTGCGCATCCTGCATGGCAGCCGGCTAGGTCTGCAATCGGTATATCAGGAGGAGAGTATCCGATGGATGTCGATGCGTCATCACGGTGGCTGGTGTTGATCGGCTGTGTCAGCGCTGGATTGGGCGTGGCAGCCGGCGCATTCGGCGCTCATATGCTCAAAGACATCCTGGAGCCACCCATGCTGGCAGTCTATGACACGGCGACTCGCTATCAGATGTATCATGCCTTCGGCATGGTCTTGAGTGGGTTTGTGGTGCGGTTCGGCCGCGATGCGGGAGCGGCCAAAGCCGGCTGGCTGTTTTTGGCAGGGATGGTGTTATTTTCCGGTAGTCTGTATGGCGTGTCGTTGTCGGGAGTGCGTTGGCTCGGAGCAGTGACGCCGATCGGTGGAGCGCTGTTTATCGTGGGGTGGTCGGTGCTGGCCTGGCGCGCCTGGCGTGGCACAGAATGTTGAAAAGATCCCACTATCCTCCACGCGCTTCACGCTTCACGAGATACGCTTCACTCGTTTGTAAGCAGGGCTACGGCTGGCAGGGGGCCATGCGTTTGGCGGAGATCGGTCCCCATCCTCCCATGTTGTTCACGAACGACCCTTCGATTTTCGCATCGTCCTTGATGAACAACAGACTGTCCTCTTGGAGCTGGCCGTTATGCTCCCATCGCAAGTAAATGGCATCTCCAAGGACGATGATCTCGGTCGGCGCCGAGGCCTGGGCCGAGACCTGTCCGAGTGGGGGGAACATGACGGTGGACTTCTGCTCTCCATGGATCTGGTGGTTATGAATGATCCATTGCCAGGTCCCGCACAGTCGAGCCCGGCCTTTCGCCTGCCGGATCCGTTCCTTCCACCAATAGATGTCCCACCAAGCGGCGGTCGCCTTTTGACTGGCTTCGAGCGCGGTACGGGTCGCGGCGAGTAACAGCTCCGTATTCTTCGGCGGGACGGTCGCGTGAGATGGTTCTGTTCTCTGGTCTGTCTGGATGAGGCGGAACAGGTCGGCGAGTGGCGTGATCTTGCTGCGGCTCGTGACCCAATCCTGCTGTGCGGCGCGCAGGGAGGCGCCGGTCGTGGAGGGCGCCTCATCATGGGCGATCGAATCAGCAAACTGCCAGACCGCCAGCGCCGCCATCAGTTCAGAGATGGATTGGGACAAGTCAGTCAGGCGCAACTCCTTGACCAGCTTGCCGGAAAGTCGTTTGGCTCCGATTGCCCTTGCGGCATCGTTGAGACCGAGCGCAGGGCCGATGGTTGCGGTGAATAACGCTTGGGCGCTCTCGTCCGAATCGATTGATGCGAGGGGGCTTCCCTTCTGCGAGATCATCTGAGAGAGAAGCATCGGCGACGCGTCTTCCGCTCGGACCGGTGGGGACGACAGGAGGATGGAGCTCCCCATGATGAGCGCAAGGAACATCACCGTGGCATTCCACAGTTCGCCGAACGCTCGGCGGCGGGATGGGCCGGCGAGAATCGAGCGCGCGTGAGTCTGGTTGCGCGGAGACGGTGTGCCGTGGGTCATATTCCTTGGAGACAAGACTTTAAAAAAATCGCGGTTCGTTCCCAGGCGAGGGCCGAATCGTCAGGGGCATAGGAGGCCGGCTTCATCTCGTTGCAAAAGGCGTGGGCCGCCTCGGGATAGAGATGAATCTCGACTCGCTTGGCATATTCGGCGGAGGCGCTGCGTAGTTGTTCGACGTCGGCTTGAGTCGCCCAGGTGTCCTTCCCTGCCTGGTGATAGAGCACCGGTGAAAAGAGATCGCGCATCAGCTCTGTGGGCGTGACCGGCTTGCCGTAGTAGGAGACGGCCGCGCGCAATCGTTTCCGATGGCACGCGAAACGGAGCGCATAGGACCCGCCCATTCCGTACCCCACGACTCCATGAATATTTCTTTTCGCGAAGTGGCAGGTATTGAGGTATTCACAGCAGGAATTGATATCCGTGATGACATGCGCGTCGTTCTGGCGCTCCAGCAGCGCCGCCGCCACGTCGTCGTTGGCGGTCACCATTCCTCCCAACCGGCCGTAGAGATTGGGAATGATCACCGCATACCCTTCACAGGCCAGCCGAGCGCCGAGATCCTTCATCTGTCCGGTCAAGCCCCATCGATCATGCAACAGGACAAGCCCTGGATAGGTCCCCGGTTGTTGCGGCCAGAAGAGCAACGAATCGATTTGGTGCTCCTTCGGCATTTTGCTCTTGAAGTAGGGGTCGACCATCTGATCGGTGTGCGTGGGAATCGGCACGCCGGTTGGAAAGCGCGCGGTTCCTGTTCCGATCTGTTCTAATGTGAACGGTGTGGCGTGCGTCGTGGACATGGTCGGCGTGTTTTTATTGGGAGCGGCTTTCTGCTCAGAAAGACCGTACTATATGAACCCTGTTCCGGGAATGTCAAATGGGCCCCATTGACTGAATGACCGGCGCTGCTTACAGTGGCTCTGTCGTAGGGAGTCTGTGAACGAAACTCGCATCGGTGTGGGGTTGATCGGCGTGGGTCGGCATGGGATGCGCTATGCCCGGCACCTTGTGCGCGATCTCCCCACTGCTTCTCTCAGGGCCGTCTGCCGGCAGCATCCCGAACAGGGGTTTGATCTTCCCGGAGCTTCCTCCGTTACAATTTATAAAGAGCCTCGATCGCTGATCGCCGATCCCATGGTCGACGTGGTTCTTGTCGTCACTCCGCCGATCTATTCCCTGGATATCTGTCGGCTGGCGGTCCAGGCCCGCAAGCCTCTCCTGATCGAAAAGCCGCTGGCAACCACCGCAGCCGATGCTCAGGCGATGGTGGTCCTGGCCCGTGAGGCGGGGGTGCCGTTGATGACGGCGCAGACCCTCCGGTTCGATCACACGATTCAGCGCATGAAAACGTTGCGGCATCGTATCGGGCGATCGGAACGATTGGATTTGATCAGCCGGATTGAGCTCAAAGCAACGGCTCCTGACCATGCCGACGGCTATGGCAAGCGGGGAGCCCTGCTGGAAATCGGGGTGCATATGCTCGACCTGGTTCGATTCTTGACCGGTGAAGAAGTCTCCACCGCGCGCTGCACGATGGATGTCCTCCCGTCCGCCGCGCCTGAAACTTCGGCCTCCGTCGATCTCACCACCGGAGGAACGGCATGCCGGATCGAAATCGCGCGGGTGGCGGTAGGGCGCGTTGGGCGGGCAATATGGAGCGGCTCGCAGGGACGACTGGAGGCCGATTGGGGGCAGCGCCGGCTCCATTGCTCCGACGAAACCGGAACGAGTGACTGTGATCTCCCTCCGGCCCAGACGGTCCTTGCCACCCTCACGGCGTTTTTGCAGGCCGTGAAGGATGGCACGCCGATGCCCGTCACGGGCGAAGACGGATTCCGCGCGGTGGAAATTGCCGAAGCCTGTTACCGCTCAGCGCAAGCGGGAGGCGCTCATGTCGTCCTCGATCGCCGCTCGTAATGCCTATTCCGATCAGTTCGAGTTTTCAGGTTTCCCGTTTCAAGTTCGAACAGGATACCTTCGCGCAACTTGCAACCTGAAACCCTTGCCTGGATGACGAGATAAGAACGACGCTTAGCCTCGCTGAGTCGGCTCGCGTCGATGAAGCCGCGAGACGTGCGAAGCGGGCTTCACGAGCCACTCTTGCATCGTGACGCGCTCTCATTCCGCGACGATGTGAGTGTCGGTTTCTTCGACGCCGTCGACCGCATGGATCTTGGTGATGACGACGTCGGACAGCGCTCGTTCATCCTGGACGCTGATAAAGAGAAAAATATCCGGACGGCCGAAACAGGAATGGGCTTGTTCGACTCCGGGCATGCGCTTCAGCGTGGCGACGACATCCTTGGTTTTGCCCGCTTTGACCTTGATGAGAATGTAGGCTCTCGTTGCCATGTGACCCTCCCTGCTCTAAGTGTGTGATGCCGAGTGTCTATATGCCTGCCCGCGGTGCTGAGTTTCAAGTTGCAGGTTTCTGGTTTCTCGTTGGTGATTCGTCGGGGAACCTGAAACCTGAAACCCCAAATGTGAAACATGCGCGCAAGCGCTTCGCTCACGGCATCGCCTTTCGATGGTATGCGTAGATCTCTTCAAACGTGTTCCCTCGCGCGGCGAGCGCCGACCGGCCGTCTCGCACGAGCTGCATGAGTCGCGTGAAATCATCGACGGACAGGTTGAACGGTCTCAGCCCCGTGGCCAGTTGCTGTTCGGCCGCCGCCGGCAGGTCCGCGTCCGCGAGCGCCTCCAATATCTCCGCCGTCCATCCGCTTGAGCGAAATCGTTCCAGGACAGTCGATGCGTGCTCGCCGTGCTTGGCGGCCACGGCACGGCGCGCGAAATTCTGCACGAACGGATCGGTGCCCTTGGCGAACGCGGATTGGAGTTGGATCACGGACTGAATGACACGATCAGCTTCTCGGCTGCCTTCAGGCGGAAGCACCTGGGCCTGTTCCAGCGTCGCGAGAACGGCCATGGCCGACCCGACATAGGGAGAGGGGCGCGTTGCCTGCTGCGCCGGAATTGAAAGGGGTTGGTGTTCCGCAACGGATGACGCGTGGTCCATTGAGAGGGCCGAGAGCGCGAGGCCGACGGCCACGATCAGGCGAACCTGCCAGGTGGAGGGTGAGCGAATCGGAGAGACCATTCCCTCCGGGAAATGCCAGAGGCGCATGGGCGGATTATGACAGAGTCGGGAGGAGCGGTGCCAGCAGGCCGCGGAAAGACTCGATCGATGCCGACAAGATGGCCGGACCTTCCCGGAGGATGTCTCTCCGAAGGCCGTAGCGAACGACGGGGCGAGGAGGTACATGCCAAGCTTCGCTTGAAGGGGACTTGGCGCCGGTCCACTATTGAAACGTCCGTAGGGACTTCCTATAATTCCCCGGTTCGGCCGCGGTCCGGAACAGAAAGGCAATATTTTCATGCTTGCCAAAGTGAGGAGCGCGGCGCTTGTCGGGCTCGACGCGCATCTGGTGGATGTCGAGGTCGATATCTCCGGCGGTCTCCCGCAATTCTCGGTCGTCGGCCTGCCTGATGCCATCGTCAAGGAAAGTCGTGACCGCGTGCGCTCCGCGCTGAAGAACACGGGGTTTCACTTTCCCGCCAAACGGATTACCGTCAATCTCGCTCCCGCCGGTCTGAAAAAAGAAGGATCGGGACTCGACCTTGCCATCGCCGTCGGAATTCTCGTCGCGGAAGAAGTCATCCCGCAGGCGATGCTGGACCAGCGGGTGCTGATCGGAGAATTGTCGTTGGATGGCCGAGTGAAGCCGGTCACGGGAGCCTTGTCGTTTGCGCTCGCGTGCCGAACCAAGTATGACCTGTTGCTGCCGGCCGACAATGGCGCTGAAGCGGCGCTGGTGGACGGCGTCAGCGCCTATCCACTCCATACCCTCCCCGAAGCCGTGGAGTTTCTGAAGGGGAGCCACGCCATTGCGCGGAGCCGGTCGACCCATGTGTTGCCGGAGTCCGCCGGGACGACGGAAGACGAGGACTATACCGATGTCTGTGGGCAGGACCATGCCAAGCGGGCGCTGGAAGTCGCGGCGGCGGGCGGACACAATGTGCTGATGGTCGGTCCTCCTGGTTCGGGCAAGACGATGTTGGCTCGGCGCCTGCCCTCGATTCTTCCGCTGCTGGAATCAGAGGAAGCCATTGAAACGACCCGTATTCATAGCGTCGCCGGGCAACTTGCTCCGGACCGGCCCTTGTTGACGGTTCGACCCTTCCGCGCGCCCCATCACAGCATTTCTGATGCCGGCCTTGTCGGGGGAGGCACCGTTCCGAAGCCCGGGGAAGTTTCCCTTGCGCATAACGGCGTGCTGTTTCTGGACGAGTCTCCTGAGTTCAAACGGGGGGTGCTCGAAGGATTGCGACAACCGTTGGAAGATGGACATATCGTCCTGACCAGAGTAAGCGGAACGCTGAAATATCCGGCTCGGTTCATGTTGATTGCCGCGATGAATCCTTGTCCTTGCGGATACTACGGGGATCGAATCAGGCCCTGTATGTGTACCGGCCCTCAGATACATCGATATCGCGCGAAACTCTCCGGGCCGCTGCTGGATCGGCTGGATATCCATCTGGACGTGCCTCCCGTTCCGGTCCGGGAGCTCCGCGCCGACCTGCCCGCGCCGGAGGGATCGGCCGTGATCCGATCGCGCGTCATCGGAGCTCGAGAACGTCAGCGGCGACGGTACCGACGGGACGGAATTTATACGAACGCGCAGTTGAAGCCGCGGATGGTAAAGCGGTATTGTGGACTCGATCAGTCCGCTCAGGAGTTGCTTGAACAGGCCATGGCGAGATTGCGACTGTCGGCGCGAGCGCATGGGCGTATCCTACGGGTTGCGCGCACCATTGCCGATTTGGCCGATTCGGAGAGGATTGAGGCCCTGCACATCGCGGAAGCCATTCAATACCGTTCATTTGACCGCAGCCCTGACCTGTGAGGTTTCGGTGACGTCGACGAAAGTTTTTCTTTGGTGGTTTGTCGTGGGGGCGACGATGGCGCTGGCCGTCATCATGGTGCAAGGCGGCATCAGGGAAGTGATGCAGGCGCAAGGGTCCGTGTGGGAGCTGAAACTGGTTGAGTTGCTGACCACCATCATGGGCGGGGGGCTGTTGGGCGGCTGCATCGCGCTGATCCTCGACCGAATCAAGAAGTCGTAAGACACGTATCAGTCCCGCCTCGGCCTGGCACTCGCTCGTCGGGACTTTGATGGGTATCGGCCGGCCAAGCTTGGCCGGTTTATCCTCCTGCCGAGCCAGCCACGGCTTAGCCGGCTTCTGACTTCGGAGAAAAATACCCACATTCGCTCATGTGATACGAAGATGGAGATTGATTAGGCCTCGAAATAGGCGTATAAACGTCCCGCCACATCTCATGCCGATGCACGCTTCCTGGCAAACCGTCAGGGTAAACGATGCCGCGCAATGATCAGGCCGTTCGGCAGCTCATCCTGCTCACGAAACTGGAATCGTCGCGGCATGGGCTCACGCTCGAACAACTCGCCGAAGGGCTCGACCATTCCGCCGCGCGCCACCTAAGAACCTTACGCCGGGACCTCGACGCGATCGAATCGGCCGGCTATCCCTTGTTGACCGAACGGATCGACGGCCGCACGCGCTGGAAACTCCTCGACGGCCTGCGGAACGCTCCGGCGCTGCGCTTGTCACCCACCGAGCTGATGGCGCTCACCTTGAGCCGCAGCCTCATCGCTCCGCTGCAAGGCACCGCCATCCATGCCTCGTTGCAATCGGCTCTGAGCAAAGCCTCCGCGGCGCTGCCGCCGGAGGGGCTCGCGCTTGTCCATCAGCTTGAAGACACGTTCTCCGTCGGCCTCGGCCCGCACAAACGATACAAGCGTCATCGTGAGATCGTCGAGCGCCTCACCCATGCCATTACCGACAAGAAGCGCATCCAGATGCGCTATGACTCCGCCTCGCGGGGCCGCGTGACTCGGCGCGAGGTCGATCCGTACCGCCTTTGGTATGCCTCCGGGGGACTGTACTTGGTCGGGTACTGTCATCTGCGCGAAGAGCCCCGCATGTTTGCCGTCGAACGGATCAAGTCCGTCACACCGACCGATCTGCCCTATCAGATCCCGCTGCACTTCGACTTCGATGCCTTTGTGGAAGACTCCCTCACCGTCATGCGCGGGCCTCGTGTCGAAGTTGAGTTAGAACTTGATAAACCAACGGCGGCCTGGGCGAAAGACCGGGTCTGGCACCCCAGCCAACAGCTTACGGGACTGCCGGGCGGCAAGCTGCGGATGGTATTGGCGGTTGCCGACAGCCGAGAGCTCGTCGGCTGGGTGCTCAGCTTCAGCAGCGGCGTGCGGGTCGTGCGCCCCAACAATCTGCGAGTGGCTGTTGTGGAAGAGGCTGACTCTATTCTTCGAAGAAACTCCGGCTCAACGCTATGAGAACGATGAGCGTCATGCGGGCGGATACAGACGTACACCCGGAATCCTTTTGAAGTGGATGTCCAGACTGTACACATGGCAGTTGTGCTCGATTGCCAAGGCAGCGATGATCAGATCCGACAGCGGCAAGGTCACGCCTCTGCGAAGCAACTGTGACGAAAGGTTACCCGTCTGTGACCAAGTGGACTGGGTCACTTCATGATAGGGCAAGGCCAGCAAGGCATCGGAAAGGGTATCCCGTTCGGATGATGTGCGGCAACCCTGGAGCAATTCAGCCAGGACCACCCCGACAAGGACGACCTCGTCGGCGTCAATGAGCAAGTCGAGGGTAGCTTTTTCAGGCGAATCTGGACGATTAAAGAATGGAATCCAGACAGAAGTATCAGCGATGACCATGTCGGCGGCGTTTCAAGGAGGCTTGATGACGGATCTCGGTCTGTTCCAGCTTACTCCAATCCAGGTCGAGGTGGATCTTGCCGCTCAAGGACTTGAGCCCATCCAGTTTTTTTCGCCGAATCAATTCCGAGGCCGCCTGATGAATTGCATCCGTCTTGGTTTTGGCTGAGGTCACGTCCATAAGTTCACGAATGAGTTTCTCATTGAGATCCAAGGTCGTACGCATGCATCACCTCTGTTCGATATGCCGGTATCGTATGCATGGAGTAGGCAGATGTCAATCGTTCTCGCTGGAAATTCGGCCTTGGTTGGATCGTAAGCGGTCGGCACAGAGGCATCGGTAGGGACCTTGGATGTCACGACCGGCTCAGAGCGAGAACTTCAACAGCTGTCGAACCCCCCTACCTGAGTCCGAGGAAAATGCGCGACAAGGGAATCTTTTGGACAGGGACCTCCGATGTCACAGTCGTTGCGTATCATGGACACAGCAAATGAAGGTGCATCATATGGAGGTGGCCATGAAATATAGTTTGCTGATTGGGACGATGCTATGCATGTGGGTCGCAACGTGCCTGGCCGATATGGGATTCGACGAGCGCTATGAGCGCGACTACAACATTTTCAATCCGGTCAACCGCTATGCGCCGGACAATCCGCTCAACCCAGTCAACAAATACGACCCGGACAGCCCGTTCAATCCTGTGAACAAATTCGATCCCGACAATCCGGTGAATCCGGTCAACCGATACAATCCCACCAATCCCTTCAATCCGGTGAATCGATATCACCCGGAGAATCCGTTGAATCCGGTCAACCAGTACAACTCGACCGTGCCGTTTGAGCCGCTGGGTGCGGGCAGGAGAGAGAACAGACGCTGAGTGACGGTATGGAAGGACGGTCAGGCCGAGGTCGAGAGGCTCCTCAGCAGATCGCGCCACGCGGGCCATACAAATGGGATTTCACATGAGAAGAGATCGGGACCTTCTTCGTCCGCCGCGTAGGCATCTTGGCCATGAGTCTCAAGAGCGTCGTGGCGGCTCTAGGCGCAGGTCCTTGCTCGACGGCGCGAATTTCAGCGATCACCTGGTCATGCACGGTAATCTGCACGCTGGCCCCCGCCTCTCATTGGACTCGTCGGAGCTGGGGAGTGAAGGACAGTCGTACGGGTTTGATCAGATCTATCTAGAGCGCTGCGCATGGCCGATATCCAGCGCTGTTGGATGGGTGGATTGGCGGGATCGAACGCCATGGGGCGATTGGACAGGAAGCGCATCGAAAGGCAAAGCGGGCGAGCGAGGACTCCATTGAACAGTCTCCTGCACAAAGTCAACCAATGCAATCCACCGCGCCGGTTGCGCCGCTGGGTGAAATGATGGGGATTCGATACAAGAAGTGAAGATAATACGTACGTTTGTCTCTTGATTCCGCCAAAAGAAAAGCGTATGGCTCTTCAGCTCCTATAAAGAAATCAGGCAGGCGAGGTCTCATGCTGCGCATGAGGGGGCGATGCCGGAGATGAATCACCAGCAGCAGACTTCGACTGGTGGTGGCAACACATGCCCTGGGCTTACCGGGATATCGGCTGATTGCGCCAATTTCCGCAGAACTGCTTGAAGTCGCAAATTGCGACCTCACAAAGAATCGTGCGATATCGTTCATAGGTTCATAGGGTAGGCGACAGGGAAGGTGACAATGAGAGATACACAAGAGTTCAAACTGTGGTTTCATCGGGCAACTGAGTATGAGCCCTATCCCTATCAGGTTCGTTTTGCCTGTGAGCAAACTTTACCGGAACTGGTGGATGTGTCGACGGGGATGGGCAAGACCGCGATGGCGGTGTTGGGATGGTTATGGCGAAGGCGCTTCGCTGATTTAGAAGTCAGAAGGGCAACTCCAAGGCGGTTGGTATATTGCTTGCCCATGCGAGTGCTGGTGGAGCAGACGCATAGGAACGTATCCAGCTGGCTCAAGAAACTTGGTATTCAAGGCAAGGGGGGCGAAGGCAGGGTATCTGTACATTTCCTGATGGGCGGTGCTGAAGACGTGAAAAGGGCGACCTGGGCCGAGTACCCGGAAGAAGATGCGATCCTGATCGGTACCCAGGACATGCTTCTTTCGCGAGCGCTGATGCGCGGCTATGGAATGAGCCGATATCAGTGGCCGGTGCACTTTGCCTGGCTGCATAACGATGCGCTGTGGGTATTTGATGAAGTCCAGTTGATGGGGCCTGGCTTGAAGACCAGCGCGCAATTGGAGGCATTTCGCCAGAAGATCGGTTTGGCCTCAAACAGCCACAGTATTTGGGTCTCGGCCACGCTCAAGCGGGATTGGTTAAAAACGGTAGATTTCGATCCTACCTCAACGATCCCGCTGGAGCTGAGCGACGACGAAAAGAAGACATCTGAGGTTCGAGAGAGACGGGAGGCGGTCAAGTCTCTGAGCTGTTGCGATGCGGCGCTCGTCTCGACAAAGTCTACCAAACCGGAAAAGGCGGAGGAAAACGAGAAGGCCGACAAGCTGACGGGCGACGACATCAAAGCTTATCTCAAAGGATTGGCTGACCGCATCCTTGCCGCGCATCAGCCGCGCACCACCACACTGGCAATCCTCAACACCGTCGAACGGGCGCAGGGCTTGTTTGCTGAATTGGAAAGACGTTTCTCGGAACCGCCGGTGAAAGGCAGAAAGAAAACAGCGACACCAGTTCAATCTGTTTCAAGCATCCCGGAACGGCTGCTGATTCACTCCCGGTTCCGCGCCGAGGATCGCCGCGCGAACGAAGAGCGTCTGCATTCTGTCCCGCCAGCCGAAGGCCGCATCGTCATTGCCACCCAGGCGATCGAAGCTGGCGTGGATCTATCCGCTCGTGTGCTATTCACGGAACTGGCGCCCTGGGCTTCGCTGGTGCAGCGTTTTGGACGCTGCAATCGTTATGGCGAGTTCAATGAGGCAAAAGAGGCGCAGGTTATCTGGATGGACGTAGCGGATGCGAAGCCCTACAACACCGACGAACTTGAGGACGCGCGAAAAATTCTCACAAATCTCACGAGCGCCTCACCCGTGGATCTTCCGCCGGTCACCGCTGATGCCCCGTTGCATCCAGTCTTGCGGCGCAAGGATTTCCTCGACCTGTTTAACACCGACCCTGATCTATCTGGTTTCGACGTGGATATCGCGCACTACATTCGGGACGCCGATGATGCCGATGTACTCCTGTTCTGGCGTGCACTGGCCGGAGATCCGCAGGACGAACCGCCGGCATCGCGTGAAGAGTTGTGCCGCGCTGGGTTAGGTGCGGCAAAGAAGCTGCTGGATCGTTTGGAAATCGGAGATGTATTTGTGTGGGACACATTGGCCCGCAAATGGACGTCGCCCAATCCCAAAGGTCTGCGCCTGCGCCCTGGCATGACGCTGATGCTGAAAGCCGCTGTTGGTGGCTATACAGCGCAACTCGGTTTTTATCCGGAAAGTGATACGGTCGAGGCTCCTACGGTCATCGCGCCTGAAAAGGAATCTCTGAGCGAAGAAGCGTTTGACGACGACCATCGCAGCTTGTTGCAGGTAGCGGTGATGCTTCCGCGCCACCTTGCCGACGTGGAACAAAAGGCGCGTGAGTTGTGTACGGCGCTGGCGGTCGAAGAGTCGCAGGCCATCATCCGCGCTGCACGTTGGCATGATGTAGGCAAGGCGCATGAAGCCTTCGATTCGATGCTCCGGTACGCGCACGAACAGGGAACGGGAGCAACATTGGACACTGGACATTGGGCGAAGGCTGGACGTAATTCGGACCGCAAACCAGGCAAACCTCGTTATCAAGTGATGGTGGACGGCAAGGCGGTGAAGCGCGCTTACTTTCGTCACGAACTCGCGTCGGCGCTTGCCTGGCTGGCACTGCATGGTGCCCAGGCTGACGCCGACGAGGTCGCGTACCTGATTGCCGCGCACCACGGCAAGGTTCGCATGTCTCTGCGCGCACTTCCTCAAGAAGGTGAAGCGCCGGATGGGCGCCTGTTCGCGCGTGGCGTATGGGATGGTGATCGCCTTCCAGTCATGCATTTCGAGGACGGCGAGGCTATCCCTGAAGTCGAACTCAAACTGGACCTGATGCAGCTCGGCGATGGCCCCCAAGGCCCGTCCTGGACCACACGCACCCAAAGATTGTTGAAGAATCTCGGACCTTTTCAATTGGCTTGGTGTGAGGCACTGGTGCGAATCGCCGACTGGCGCGCTTCGCGTGTAGAACAGGAAGGTGTGAAATGATCCATGAACATCCGTTGCCCGGCTGCACGCCCACGCCACTAGCCTCTTATCTCAAGGCGCTGGCCGTGCTGCGCTTGGTGGCCGAAGCAGGGGCCGATGGGGGTGGAGACCCCGAGGCCACCGGATTTTGGCGCGAGGACGTGTTTGTGCTGCGCACGGAGTTGACGAAGGACGAACTGCGTGCGTTCTTTTTGGAGTGGTATCGGCCTACGCCGTTGATTGCACCGTGGAACGGCGGCAGCGGCTTTTACTTCCAGGAAGGCAAGCTCAAAGAGAAAGACCCAGTCACAGGCAAGAAGCTCAAGACCGGCGTTCGAGATCAAGAGACAGAGGCCACAAGGACAGTAGCCGCGATAGCGCAATCCACCTCCGCACGATTCGCAGACTATCGAGATGCGATCGCCATCGCTCGTGGCATTGTCGCCGATTTCAAGATTGTTGAAGTGCCTGAAAACACCTCGACGAACAACCAGAAAGACCGATTCATTCAAGCGTTCAGAAACCTTGCTTCTGACCATTGTCTGTCCGCCATGGACAGCGCGGTTGTGATCGCTGGCTACGAGACGAGCTTTCCTCCATTACTTGGCACGGGAGGGAACGATGGAAACCTCGATTTCACGAACAATTTCATGCAACGGCTTTTGGATGTGATTGACGTAGCAACAGGTGCGGCAGGTCCAGGCGCAGACGACAGTCTCAATTCAGCGTTGTTCGGCGCCCCGTGCAATTTGCTTTCAGAAAGTGCTATGGGGCAGTTTGCTCCTGGTTTAGCAGGCGGCCCGAACGCATCGTCGGGCTTCGAGGGTGGTGCCCAGACCAACGCGTGGGATTTCATCCTTATGCTCGAAGGTGCCATGCTTTTCGCCGCTTCCGCTGTGCGGCGGTTGGAGTTCGTCGACCGGGCCATCCTGTCGGCTCCGTTCGTCGTGCGTGGCCGGATGGGAACCGAGGGAGCCGCCAGAGCAGGAGATGATGATGATTCGCGCAATGAAATATGGATGCCACTGTGGGCGGTTCCGTGCGGGGTGGCTGAAATTCGATCTTTGTTGAGCGAAGGCCGCGCCACCCTCAATGGTCGCTCCGCCCGCGATGGTCTCGCCTTTGCCCGCGCTGTGGCTCAATTGGGGGTCAACCGTGGAATACGGAGTTTCCAGCGTTACGGTTTCCTGAAGCGGCAAGGGAAGAATTTTCTGGCGACACCCTTGTCGCGCATCGCCGTGCGTCGAAATCTAGATGCCGACCTCATTGCCGAACTTGAACGCCGCAACTGGCTTGCCACCGTGCAGCGTTATGCGCGTGACGAGAACGCCCCTAACGCCTTCTGCGCTGCCGCCCATCAACTTGACGCCGCGCTATTTGCGTTGGCACAACAAGCCAGCCGCGCTGCTATGCAAACTGTGCTGCGATGGGTGGGGGATATTGAAGCCGCACTCAATGTCAGCCCCAAGTCACAAGAATTCGTGCGCGTTCCGGCCCCTTGCCTATCATTACCTTGGGCGATAAAGGCGGACGATCAGTCCACCGAATTCCGCATCGCTGCAGCACTCGCTGGTTTGTGCCTGTGGGATGACAAAGGTCGAAGAGTTCTTCACGCCCGCCGACATCGTGCTACGGTCAGCGAAACCCTCAACAGGGATGGTGACCGCGCATGGGACCCCGCGTCCCGACTCGCAGTTTGGGGGCCGGGGCCGCTCACCGGAAATCTAACCAAGCTGTTGCACCGGCGGAGGCTGGAAGCGATAGCGCTCGGCGCGGAAGGCGAAGTGTTAGCCAGCCAGACCGGCGCCACCTGCGACGATGTAGTCCAGTTTCTCGGTAGAGTCACCGATGACACCCTCATCAGCGAACTTCTTGGGGGTCTTGCTTGTGTGGACTGGAGCGGTGCCAAGCCGCCACGTAGTAACGAAGAAGTTACACTTCCGCCCACATTCGCGTTGCTGAAAGTCTTCTTCACGCCGGAGTCAGTTCTCCGTGCCTTGAAGTGGCTGCCGCCTGATCAGAGCGTTCGCCTGCCTGCTGAAATCCCTGCACGTCTGGCCGCCAACGACCTACAGGCTGCCGTGCGCATGGCCTGGCAACGGCTGCGCGCGGTCGGCGTGCAGCTGCCAGGCCGAAACCCGCCCGGGGCCGTCGGAGTGGACGGTGCACGCTGGCTCGCTGCACTGTGTATTCCGCTCAGTGTTTTTGAAACCCGAAAGCTGCTGCGCAGTCTCGATTTACGCCCGACATTGGACATCGAACCGATTGAACCAGCCCACATCATCGCCTAACAGGAGAACCACTATGCCGCAAACTCTCGACGCACTACTCATGCCTTTGGCTGATGCTCCACGTCTGTTGTTGGAGGCCCACTTACAGCCCTTGCAGGGCACACGCTTCCAGCCGACTGGCTTTCCTAATTTGGGACCCGCTACGTATGATGGGCCGAATGGTGAACGGATGCTGCTGGTCGAATCCGCCCAGAGCATGGCGAATCGCCTGGAAGCCGTGTGTTGGGATAGATCTACTGATGATTGGGTGGCACCGATTAAGGGGCTTCCACTCATTAAGGTGTTCAAGAAATTGAAAGGTAAGGACGGCAAAGAAATTGAGGAGGCACTAACCAATACCGTTTTGGAAGCACATCGCATCAACTCGCCTTATGTTCTCGAGGGTAAAGACAAGAGTGTTCTCCAATCCCTCAAGTCCCAGCTTGCTGAAATGGAAGAGGGGCCGGTCGATATTAAGAAACTCGCGGCCGTTCTTTTGAAGCTAGACACGAATGCTTTGATCCACGGCGTTTTCCTCGCCAAATCCGATCTTGCTGGCGGGCGCCTACGTTTGCCGCGTGTACTGTCATCATTCATTGAAGCCGAAGAAATCACGGAAGCGCAAAGCGGCGGGGTAAAGAATGATCACGTCAACCCTTCCGGTGACACAGGCAAGGGATTCGGCAATGTGCCTTTTCCGCGTTCCGAGTTCACATCCGCAAAGATCATAGCCTTTTTCAATGTTGATTTAGCGCAGATTCGCGCCTTCGGCTTGGGCCATTCTGTTACACAGCTTTTGATTGCCTTAGCATTGTTCAAGATTCAGGCCTTTCTCGATTCAGGTTTGCGTTTGCGCACGGCCTGCGATCTTGAGGTTAAAGAGTCCGGCATCGTCGTCAAGCGTCCGACGGGCTTTGTCTTGCCAGCGCTTAATGAACTCAAAGCTGTGCTCCCGGGTTTAATTGCCACAGTCGCCAAGGAACAGAAATGGCCGGATGACCGCGTTACTCGCGTAAATTGGAGCTGAGGTTGCCATGCTCTCCATTGCCTTCACTTTTCCAGCCGGGCGTTATCATGCCACTCCCTGGGGGCGGCACGTCAACGAAGCGGACGTGGCCTGGCCGCCAGACCTGTGGCGTATCACGCGCGCATTCATCGCGGTATGGCATCGCAAGCTCGATCCCGTACGTTTTCCACGCGAGCGCCTGCATGAACTGTTGGCGCAACTTGCGGGAGCAGAACCGCCATCGTATCGCTTGCCTGAGTGTGCGATTCACGCCCACTCTCGACACTATATGCCTGGCAAGGATAAACGCACGTTGGTGTTCGATGCCTTCGTGCGAGTCGCGGATGATAATCCTGTTGTCGTTGTTTGGCCGGCACTCGTGCTCGACACGGCACAAACTGAAATGCTCGACGCCCTGCTTGAGAATCTGGGCTTTCTGGGTCGCGCCGAGTCCTGGGTGGACGCTCGCCGCACGGACGCGCCGGTGGACTGCAATTGCCTGCCGGCTGCTGAAGCCGTGGATTTGGAGAGAGGAGAAGTAACACATGAGATCGTACGTCTGATGGTACCAAGCAGGCCAGAGAATTATCGTGCGTTCCGTTCAGCTAAGCTCGAAACCGCCGGTATCGAACTCGATCCTGAGGTACGTTCGTCCAAAATTAAACCAGTGGAGAAAAAGCTGCTGACAACCCTTCCCGGTGACTGGCTGAATGCCATTAGTGTGGAAACTGGCGCACTCCAAGCTGCTGGCTGGAGCGCGCCGCCTTGTGCGCGGGTCGTAAGCTATTGCCGCCCACTTTACGCACTCAAGACTATTGCGCCGAAGGTCCTCCGTAAGTCGGCGACCATCAAGCCGAAAGCAGGCATCACTACAGCACGCTTCATGCTCTACGGCAAACCGCTTCATCGTATCGAAGACGCGGTCCGCGTTGGCGAAATGTTACGTCTGGCTGCGATGGGCTGCGCCAGGCAACTTCTAGGTGAAAACGCCATTCCGTGCGAGCTATCCGGCCATGAGCTGGATTCACCCAACCACCACGCACATGCCTTCTGGCTTTCTGATCCAAACGAGCGCGGTGAGATTGAGCATCTTCTCGTACATGCTCCAGGCGGATTTAGTTCCGAAGCCATACGTGTACTCACCGCCCTTCAGCAAATTCGACAAGGAGAAAACGAGCCGCTAAGGCTGATGTTGGAGGGTTTTGGCACTGCATCGCTGTTCGACAAGGTTACATCTTTGACCGGTAAAAGCGCGATATGGCGAAGTGTAACGCCCTATCTTCACCCATGGCATCTTAAGAAACCCGAGTTGCGCACACCGAAGGCGACCGCCGCGGCCATCCTTGGGCAGCTGCATCGAGAGTGGTGTCAACGTGGCACAGATTTACCCAAGATCGTTGAGATGAGTGAGCTGGCTTCGATCCGACACGGTGGTCGCGTCATGCGCTCATTGCACTTCCATCGCTTTCGCCGCAAGCATGGTCTCGCGCAACCCGATACACGCGGACGATTGCTCGAGTTGCGATTTGAACAACCTGTGACTGGGCCTATCGCTCTCGGATACGCCTGTCACTTCGGCCTCGGCCAGTTTATGCCGGTGGTAGAGAAATAGGATGCAATACACAATTGGATTCGAACCCAGAGCGATCAAGACTCTCAAGGTATTAAGACCATGATGACCTTACATCCAGAGATTTTGGTGAAAGACGGGAAAAAGCAATTCGCGGTGTTGCCGTATCAAGAGTTCGTGTCCCTCAAGGAACGGCTTGAAGACATGGAAGACTTGCTGGAACTGCGCAAAGCGAAAAAGGCAGAAGGCCGGAAACGTACGGTGCCGCCGGCGCGGGTGAAGCGGCAGTTGCGAATGGGGTAACGATACTTCGGCCTCGGCCGGGCGGTGAACCACCTGAATGGCGCGACGGGTTTACGCCGGAAAAGTAGAACGTCAGAGCAGCTCTTTGAACCGGTCCGCAGAAATGTCGGCGGCGTCGAGAATCTGTTTTAGCGTGCCAGGTTTGATCACATGATGACGCGGAATAATCACGATATGCTTCTCGTCGGTCATCTAAATATGTTTGCCTTCGCGAAGGACATAAAAGCCGGCTCGTTTTGAGGGCTCTCACGACGCGATCATGAGAGACCTGCGGCAGTTTGGTCATACGGCAACTTCGATGGTCCTCAGCTTCTTTAACCGCTTGAGATCCTCGATGCTGGCGAGATATGTCCGGATGGCGTCTTTGATGTTATCCAACGCTTCTTCTTCCGTTTCGCCTTGTGAGACACATCCCTTCAAAGTCGGACAGGAGACGACATACCCTCCGGCCTCGGGGTCGGGTTCGATGATGATGGGATATTCCATAGGGACCTCTCAATTGTGGCAGTGGCCGTCAGTATATAACACAAGGCGTCACTCATTCAGCCGTTGACCGTTCTTTGACAACTGAATATTTCCACACCTCCGGCCGATAAGGAGGTATGGAACAGGAATCACAGGGACCATCCACGGGGGGCGATGTTCCATTGCTCCCCGCGCGGATGGTGAACGAGTTTGCCTACTGCCCGCGCCTGGCCTATTTCGAGTGGGTGGACGGGGAGTTTGCCGATAACGCGGAGACGGTGGAGGGGCGCTTCCAGCACCGGCGTGTGGACCAGAGTCCGACGAAAAAACCTCGACAGTCTGACGAAGAGGAGCCGGAGAAAGCCACGATCCATCAGCGATCCGTCTGGCTCTCGTCGGAACAGCTGGGCGTGACCGCGAAGATCGATCTGGTGGAGGGTGAGGGAAGCGCGGTCGTTCCTGTCGACTACAAGCGCGGCAAGCGTCCGCATACGGCGCAAGGGGCGTGGGAGCCCGAACGCGTCCAGCTTTGTGTGCAAGGCCTGTTGTTGCGGGAACAGGGATGGGCTTGTACGCACGGTGTGCTGTATTTCGCCGGCTCCCGCGAACGTGTCGAGGTGCCGTTCGACGACGAGTTGATGACACGAACGCGCGAACTGTTGGCCGGCATGCGGGCCATGACGACGGCGACCGTGGCTCCCCCGCCATTGGTGGACAGTCCCAAATGCCCGCGCTGTTCGCTGGTGGGTCTCTGCCTACCGGATGAAATAGGCTGGTTGCGGGCTTCGCGTGAAGGCGAGGAGCCTGCGCTCCGCAAGCTGGTTCCGTCCAACGACGATGCGCTCCCGCTGCATGTACAGACACCCGGCGTGAAACTGGCGAAGGACGGCGACTGTCTCAAGATCAAAGACCACGATGAGGTAATCGGGGAAGCCCGCTTGGTGGAAACGTCGCAAGTGGTCCTCTATGGCGCTGTTCAGGTGAGCACGCAGGTCGTGCAGGAACTGTGCAAGCGGGGTATTCCGCTGGTGTACTGCTCCAGCGGCGGCTGGTTCTACGGGATGACGAGCGGCCTGCTGCATAAGCATGTGGAGCTGCGGCGCCGTCAATATGCGGTGGCGGCTGATACGGAGCGATGCGTGGTATTGGCCCGTCGATGTGTGCAAGCCAAGATTGCGAATTGCCGCACGTTGCTCAGGCGGAATCATCGCGCCGCGCCGGAGACCGTGATTCAGAATTTGAAGCGGGATCAGGTGCAAGCCGGGGTGGCGGATTCTTTGGCGTCCTTGCTGGGGATCGAGGGCACGGCGGCTCGCCGCTATTTCTCGGAGTTTGCCGGCATGTTGAAGGAAGCCGAGCCGGGCGCCCGCTTCGACTTCGACGGGCGCAATCGCCGACCGCCGCGCGACCCGGTCAATGCGATGTTGTCGCTGCTCTATTCGATGCTCGCGCGGGAGTGGACGGTGGTCTTGCAAAGCGTGGGGCTTGATCCCTTCCTTGGTTTCTATCATCAACCTCGCTACGGTCGCCCGGCGTTAGCGCTGGATATGATGGAAGAGTTCCGGCCGCTCATTGCCGATTCGGCAGTCTTGACGGCCATCAACAACGGCGAGATCCGGCAGAGCGATTGGTTTGAACGCATGGGATCGGTCACGCTCACGCCGGAAGGCCGTCGCCGACTGATCGAAACGTACGAGCGGCGCATGAGCCAAGAGATCACCCATCCAGTGTTCGGCTATCAGATCAGCTACCGTCGGGTGCTGGAAGTGCAGGCGCGATTGCTGGGCCGGTATCTCCTGGGAGAGATTCCCGAATTGCCGCCCTTTACCACACGGTAATCCATGCGCCATCATTATCTGGTCACCTATGACATTGCCGATCCCAAGCGCCTGCGGCGCGTGTTCAAGACCATGAAGGGGTTTGGGGCTCATGTGCAATTCTCCGTCTTTCAATGCGACTTGCCGGATATCGACCTCGTGCGAATGAAGGCGGCCTTGACGGACATTATCGATCTGCGGGAAGATCAGGTCCTCATCATCGATCTCGGATCAGCGGACAGCAACCCGATCAAGCGCATTGAGTCGATGGGGATCAAAGCCGAATTGGAAGCACGCCGCGCTCGTGTCGTCTAAGTTCCGCCGATGGCCACGCGAGCGCTCCTATAATGGATTGGGACCGATCAGCACTCGCCGCATGCAACGAGAACGAACAGCTACTCATGAACAAGAACCGATCACAAAAGGAGGGAAAAGATAACGATGCACCAATCCGTCGTCACATTGAGGCGAAGTACTCGCAATGTGCCGCAGAACTCCTTGTCTGATGACAGCTTTGCAGAAAGCTAATTCCACGGCTCAATTGCCGTGGCCCCATTGAAGCAAAGACTACCTACTATCCAAAGTGCTATCGTCGCTTCGTCAATTCCACGGCTCAATTGCCGTGGCCCCATTGAAGCGACCTTGCGGACGATGGCGATGTTGGACGACAGATCAATTCCACGGCTCAATTGCCGTGGCCCCATTGAAGCAGCACCTTGTCAAAGCGACGGAACGGGCGAAGGCCGAAATTCCACGGCTCAATTGCCGTGGCCCCATTGAAGCAAACAGCGTGGCATCAGTCTCAAGATATCAGTGGGCCTAATTCCACGGCTCAATTGCCGTGGCCCCATTGAAGCAAGCAAGACCGGGAAATGAACGCCTCGAAATATGAGAATTCCACGGCTCAATTGCCGTGGCCCCATTGAAGCGAGCGGACCAAGCTGGTGTATGAGCTGGGCAAAGAAAATTCCACGGCTCAATTGCCGTGGCCCCATTGAAGCTCGCAGGATGTTATTGAACTCTTGCGTCCGCAATCGGAATTCCACGGCTCAATTGCCGTGGCCCCATTGAAGCCCGAACCTGGGACGGCTCGACCACAAACCCATGCTGCAATTCCACGGCTCAATTGCCGTGGCCCCATTGAAGCAGTTAACCCGCGCTCCAGGTAGTCACGCATCCAGACAATTCCACGGCTCAATTGCCGTGGCCCCATTGAAGCAGAATCTTAGCCAAGTTTTTTGGGCCTAATACCCAATAATTCCACGGCTCAATTGCCGTGGCCCCATTGAAGCAGATCAGCGGGCGTCATACTTGTTTAGGCTCCCTCGGAATTCCACGGCTCAATTGCCGTGGCCCCATTGAAGCCACACAGGGCCAACTGGCTCACCACGTTCGCCGCTGAATTCCACGGCTCAATTGCCGTGGCCCCATTGAAGCCCAATGCCCCTGCATCACATGGATCACGATCTCAGAATTCCACGGCTCAATTGCCGTGGCCCCATTGAAGCAAGCACATCGGGTCGATCGGTCTAGCCAAGCTGACCTAATTCCACGGCTCAATTGCCGTGGCCCCATTGAAGCTTCCTGAATATCCCTGCATCACATGGATCACGATCTAGAATTCCACGGCTCAATTGCCGTGGCCCCATTGAAGCCATCGGATTCAAGCCAGCGGGTTGCATCACTGGTGCAATTCCACGGCTCAATTGCCGTGGCCCCATTGAAGCAACCATTTTGACAACTAGCGCAAATTTCGGAGAAACGAATTCCACGGCTCAATTGCCGTGGCCCCATTGAAGCAGATCAGCGGGCGTCATACTTGTTTAGGCTCCCTCGGAATTCCACGGCTCAATTGCCGTGGCCCCATTGAAGCCACACAGGGCCAACTGGCTCACCACGTTCGCCGCTGAATTCCACGGCTCAATTGCCGTGGCCCCATTGAAGCCCAATGCCCCTGCATCACATGGATCACGATCTCAGAATTCCACGGCTCAATTGCCGTGGCCCCATTGAAGCAAGCACATCGGGTCGATCGGTCTAGCCAAGCTGACCTAATTCCACGGCTCAATTGCCGTGGCCCCATTGAAGCTTCCTGAATATCACCGAAGCAACCGCAGGGCCTATAATTCCACGGCTCAATTGCCGTGGCCCCATTGAAGCCATCGGATTCAAGCCAGCGGGTTGCATCACTGGTGCAATTCCACGGCTCAATTGCCGTGGCCCCATTGAAGCAACCATTTTGACAACTAGCGCAAATTTCGGAGAAACGAATTCCACGGCTCAATTGCCGTGGCCCCATTGAAGCGGGTACATGCTCTCAGGCACCTGGTCAAGCACCATATCTGAATTCCACGGCTCAATTGCCGTGGCCCCATTGAAGCCCGCGTGTCGTCTCAGTCGGAACCTCTCCCACCTTGCTAATTCCACGGCTCAATTGCCGTGGCCCCATTGAAGCTTATACTGTGATTGTCGCTTCTCTTCAGGCTATGGAAATTCCACGGCTCAATTGCCGTGGCCCCATTGAAGCCCCGATACAGGATCGAGCGATTGAAGATCGACCGTCATAGAATTCCACGGCTCAATTGCCGTGGCCCCATTGAAGCCACCACAATGCCAACACGGGATTTCAGTGCTATTCTGAATTCCACGGCTCAATTGCCGTGGCCCCATTGAAGCGGCGTACTCCAAATCCAGGCGGACCTCGATTTCCTTGAATTCCACGGCTCAATTGCCGTGGCCCCATTGAAGCAACGCCTCGCGCACGATATAGTGCCCCGTCGCCTCCTAATTCCACGGCTCAATTGCCGTGGCCCCATTGAAGCGCTTCCCGCTTGTCGCCGGTCTTAAGGCTGACCCAATAATTCCACGGCTCAATTGCCGTGGCCCCATTGAAGCGACGCTAGCGAGGGCCGATTTCTCAACACCGTTCGGAATTCCACGGCTCAATTGCCGTGGCCCCATTGAAGCTGCACGGTGGTATAGGAGTGCGTGTGCGCGGGAAGCGAATTCCACGGCTCAATTGCCGTGGCCCCATTGAAGCGAGGCTGCCTGTGCGTTTTGTTCGTCGTCGTCTGGATAATTCCACGGCTCAATTGCCGTGGCCCCATTGAAGCCCGTATTTCTGGGCGCCACGTGACGGTGCCGAGCGGCGAATTCCACGGCTCAATTGCCGTGGCCCCATTGAAGCGTCCTTGCCGAAGTGGTCCCCGATTGCGATAACTGAATTCCACGGCTCAATTGCCGTGGCCCCATTGAAGCAGATTCGGGAAAGCCCTTCGAGCGGAGGCGGCGGTTAATTCCACGGCTCAATTGCCGTGGCCCCATTGAAGCGCGATCAAACAAGCCAAGGTCAAGCCTATGGCGGTCGTAATTCCACGGCTCAACTGCCGTGGCCCCATTGAAGCGGCGTCATCGAGCAAGAGTCCGCCGAGAAGATGCTCAAATTCCACGGCTCAACTGCCGTGGCCCCATTGAAGCACCTATACCAATGGTCGGACCTGCTGTCGATCGTTGCAATTCCACGGCGGCCCGGTGTCGGAACGGCTTCGACACAGCCCGCCTACGAGGAGCTAATTCGACGCGGGTATACTCCCGATCTAGCGGCCATTCTGTACACTCCTGAAGAATTCCAGAACACCAAGCCGATTTTCTTGGATCTGGTAGAAGAGGCGATCTTGAAGGCTGGAACCGTCGAGATCTTTGTGGCGGAGTTGGTCCGGCGGTATCTCTGCTCATAACGAGGGGGATGCTTCCGGTCTGAACATGGATGTTCGGTTGCATGCCCCAGCACCTTAGTCCTTGCCGCTTCGATCTCGCACAACAAATAAGAATCACAATCTGCTAACGTGATCCGGCAAAACAGTGTGGTTAAGGGAGCAAGTCCACGACGGCTACGGTCGTTTCACGCGTGGCGAGAGGAGCGATACTATCGGCAGGAGCGAGTTTCTGGGATGAACGATACAAGCCGGCTTGGCCCGGAGAGGCCACCGGGTCTCGGTACACTTCCAGACAGCGTTCAGCGAGGTTGACGATCCAGTACTCTCGGATGCCGGCGCGGGCGTAGACAGCGCGCTTACGGTCTCGGTCCAATGAAAGTGTGGTATCGGAGACTTCGACGACAAGCAAAGCCGATCGAGGGTGTTCGTCGCGGTAGTCATCAGGCACCCCCGGGACGACCACCAGGTCCGGTTCCGGTTCTGAATCAGGATCGACAATGAACGGCATTTGCACACGAACCCACACGTTCGTTCCGAAGAGACGTTCGAGAGCTCGTTGTGTTTTCCCGATAGCCGCTGAATGGGGACTGTTTTGAGGAGTCATTGTGACGATATCACCATCAATTAATTGGACGCGGTCGTCGGGACTAAAAATTCCTGCTTCGGCCATACGGTCGTATTCCCGACGGGTCCAGCGCTTTATGTGTACGGCGGGGGCGGCCATGATTACCTCGTATCGGCTTGGAGTCTAACAAACCACCCCTCTGATCACAAGCGATCGACCTATCTGCAAGGGAGTGGCTAGGACAAGGATTGAAAAAGAGCGGCTGTTGGCGATACAAGTGACGTGGAAGACGTGAATGAGCTGTGTGTCACGCCAGGTGAATCCCATCTCGATCGAGGAACAATGGATATTGAAATCGGCTCCAATCTCTACCGCAATTCAAACGGCACCATCGAAGTCGAGGGCGTGCCGCAAATTCACATCGCCCGGCATCCCTCCACCGGGATGCTGTTGGTGAATTTCGCACTGTTCGACTCGAACGGCCGCATGCTCGCCAAGGTGGTGGACAGCACCATGATGTTCAACGAACGGCGCGCCTATGAATTGACGAAGACGGACAAACGCGTGTCGATGAAGGAAGCCGAGTCCGGCAAGATTCTTCTCCAGTTCGACGTGAAGGCTTCCGATGTGGTGTCCTGTTCGCGCGGGGAGTTTCACACGATGAAAGGCCACCTCTTCCACGTGTCGCCGACGGAGTGGAAGCTTGATAAGCAGCAGAAGAGCGGACTGACGCAGGACGCCAAAGGGGGCGCTGTGTCCATCGGCTAGCCTGAGGATGCTGCAAAAGCCCTCCCGCGTCGTTCCCGCCTTGCCGAAGCGGCTTCGCGAGGCAGGTCGTATCGCTCAAAAGGCCTCAACGTGCTAACCTCGTACACAGCGCACGTTCATTTCTTACGGATTGACTCGTGATGCCACGGTCGGCGCCACGACAAGCCCTCCGTTTTCGACATCGACCGACGCCGTATCCCCGTCCCGTAGTTCGCCTTTGACCAGCAGCTTCGCGATCGGCGTTTCTAATTCCTGCTGAATGAGGCGCTTGAGCGGCCGGGCTCCGTAGACCGGATCATAGCCGCGCTCGCCCAGGTGCCTGAGCGCGGATGGGCTGATTGTCAGGGTGATCCGCCGCTCGGCCAATCGCTCGCGGAGGCGTTCCAGCTGAATTTCCACGATTCGGATCAAGTGTTCGGTGCCGAGCGGATGGAAGACCACGAGTTCATCCACCCGGTTCAAGAACTCCGGGCGAAACTGTTGCCGCAGCTCATCCATCACGACCGTTCGCATGTGCTCATAGGATGCGCCTCGTTGCTGCGCCTCGAGAATCTGCGGGCTGCCGATGTTGGAGGTCATGATCAACACGGTGTTCTTGAAATCGACCGTGCGGCCTTGTGAATCGGTCAGTCGTCCATCGTCCAGCACTTGCAGCAAGATGTTGAAGACATCGTGATGGGCCTTCTCGATTTCATCGAACAGGATCACCGAGAATGGACGTCGCCGAACGGCTTCGGTGAGTTGACCGCCTTCTTCGTACCCGATATAGCCGGGAGGCGCGCCGATGAGGCGGGCGACTGTGTGCTTTTCCATGTACTCGGACATGTCGATCCTGACCAGATTGCCTTCGTCGTCGAACAGAATCGTGGCCAGCGCGCGGGCCAATTCGGTTTTCCCGACACCGGTGGGTCCGAGGAATAGAAAGGAGCCGATCGGTCGATTCGGGTCTTTGATACCCGATCGCGCCCGGAGGACGGCGTCCGCGACGGCGCGAACCCCTTCCTCTTGTCCCACGACGCGCTGATGGAGCAATTCCTCGAGCTTCAACAGTTTGTCGGTTTCCCCTTCAAGTAAGCGAGAGACCGGAACGCCGGTCCAACGGCTGACCACGGCGGCAATCTCGTCTTCATCGACCTCTTCCTTCAGCAGCCTCGTTTGGTCCTGCTTCTTTCCCAAGTGCTGTTGTTCCAGGACCAGTTCTCGTTCCAGCCGAGGCAGTTCTCCATACCGAAGTTCCGCCACGCGATTGAGGTCGTAGGCCCGCTCAGCCTGTTCGATCTTGAGCTTGATGTCCTCGATCGCCTCACGTGTTTTACGGAGCCGGGAGACGGAGGCCTTTTCAGACTCCCATCTGGTCTTCAGGGCCTGGGAGTCGCGTTGCTTTTCGCTCAGCTCCGTTTCGAGGGCGGTCAATCGGGCGGCGCTCGCCGGATCTTTTTCTTTTCTCAACGCTTCCCGCTCGATCTCCAGCTGGAGCACCTTGCGCGAGACTTCGTCCAGTTCGGCCGGAAGGCTGTCGATCTCGGTCCTGAGCCGCGCGGCCGCTTCATCGACCAGGTCGATGGCTTTATCCGGTAGAAAGCGGTCCGAAATGTATCGATGCGACAATTTCGCCGCCGCCACGAGCGCGCCGTCCTTGATCCGCACGCCATGGTGGACCTCGTATCGCTCTTTGAGGCCGCGCAGAATGGAAATGGTGTTCTCCACGGACGGCTGGTCGACCAGGACCGTCTGAAAACGACGTTCCAACGCGGCATCTTTTTCGATGTGTTTGCGGTACTCGTCGAGCGTGGTGGCGCCGATCAGGTGCAACTCACCCCGCGCCAGCATCGGCTTCAGCAGATTGGCCGCATCCATCGCTCCTTCGGCCGCTCCGGCCCCGACGACCGTATGCAATTCGTCGATGAACAGGAGAATTTGACCTTGGGAGGATTGAATCTCCTTGAGCACGGCCTTGAGCCGTTCTTCGAATTCTCCGCGAAACTTCGCCCCGGCGACGAGCGATCCCATGTCCAACGCGAAGAGCTTCTTGTGTTTGAGACTTTCGGGGACATCCCCCTTGACGATACGAAGCGCCAGCCCTTCCACGATCGCGGTTTTCCCGACTCCCGGTTCTCCGATGAGCACGGGGTTGTTCTTCGTGCGGCGGGAGAGAATTTGAATCACTCGCCGGATTTCATCGTCTCGCCCGATGACGGGATCAAGCTTGCCTTGTCCGGCCAATTGAGTCAGGTCACGCCCGTATTTCACCAGCGACTGGTAGGTGCTTTCCGGATCCTGACTGGTGACACGCTGATTGCCGCGCACCTGCTGCAATCCGGACAAGAGGCGGTCTCGAGTGAGTCCCAGTTTCTTGAGCACCCCGTCTTCCTGGACCATGGCCAAGAGCACATGCTCGACGCTGAGAAAGTCATCCTTGAGCGATTTCTGTTCGTCCACCGCATGGGTCAGGACCTGATTGAGGCGGGCGGCCACATGCATTTGACCGGGCGAGGCGCCGGCGCCTTGTACCTGCGGCAGTTTGGCTAAGGCTTGTTCGACCGCTTGCCGAACGGCGGACAGGGCGAGACCGGCGCTTTCGAGCAGCGCCGGCGCCGTTCCGCCTTCCTGATCGAGCAGCGCCAACAGCACATGTTCTATGTCGATACCCTGATGGCTCCGACGTTGCGCATGCCCCGAGGCGGACTGTAAGGCCTCCTGCAGCTTGATGGTCATCCGATTCATGTCCATGGCCGTTCACCTATTAAAAGTGTACTCAGGCACCCTCGCTGACTCATGTGATAATCATGAGGCCTGGTAAGTCAACCTGTCCGGTTCACGTTTCACGAGATACGCTCGCCTCGCACGCCTCACAGACTCGTCGATGCGGGCTGAGAGGGCGAAGCGGGCTTCACGCACTTCCAACGCCGCCGCCGGACTTTTTCAGCATCCTTCAGCATCCTATTGAGCGACTAGTTCTTGACCTCTTGGACAATCCCGATTAGGGTACGCACCGGAATGGTCAGTCTCGTATCAGCTACGCTTCAACTGTATCGACAGGTCTTGTACTCGACGGGACGGTCGCTCACCCGAAGTTGGGTGACGATGGTCGCGCTCATCGTGTTTGCCGTGCTGTTTGTGGGGGTATCGAGGATCGCCGCTCCATTGGGCATGGCCGGCGGGTTCGTCCTGGGCATTGTGAACGCCTTGTTGGTGGGAGCGACGCTCCGGTTGATTGAACAGTCTCTCGGCGCGGCGCGGACGATTCAGTTCACGGATGTGACCGACAGTTTTGGGCATTATTTTTGGGATGTGATCGGCGTCGGGTTTATCTTATGGATTCCGACGATGCTGCTCGATATGGGCATGCAAGCCAATCCGTACGGCCACTTTCTTTCGTCCGCGTTTCTGCTCCTGGTGTTTATCCTGCTGAACCCGGCTCCGGAGGTGATCTATCAAGTCCGACACGATTCATCCCTTGAGGTCTTGAAGACGTCCTATCAATTCATCCTGGAGCATTGGGTCGAGTGGTTTCTCCCGTTCGCGATCCTTATTTTGCCTGTGGTGCTTTCTCCCAGCGGCCTGCTGGAATTTTTTTCGTTGTCCGATCGTGTCGGTCGAGGAGCCGGTCTCGACTTCTTCCAGATTCTGTTGCTCCCGTTCACCGCGATCGGGGGGTGGTTGTCCTATGTCGGATTTGATTCCGAAGGACAAGTGATTGTGTTGCTCCTGCTCACCCCACCAATGGCCATGGCCATCCTATTGTTCCGCGGCCATCTTTTTGCGTCACTCCATGGGTCTTCCCGGCGGCAACGTCTCTTTTCTCGCCAGTTTGATACGAGGCAGTAGGGCCTGAAGTCACGATCGACTGTCATCGAGAGGGTGTTTCATGGCATTGGTCCCTGTGCCAGCTTGAGCCCCTTCTTGGGTCATTGATGGCGCTTGGCTTGTGATTCTGAACTGAAATAGCGTATGGTTTACCATACACCTAAGTTTTGTTCCTTCACACTGTGGTCAGGGCGCGGTGCGGATTCATGCAGCTTTCTATCTTTTGGCGGTTAGTGATGACCTCCCTCATCATTATTACGGTCATGGGAGGAGTCAATATCTACGCGCTCTTTCAGCTTCGGCAGTTGACGTCGATGAGTACCCAGATGGCGTCCTACCATTATCCGGCCGCTGAATCCGCGAAACGACTGTTGGGGTCGCTCTATGCTCAACTGAACAGCGAAAAGAAATACCTTGCGACGAGAGATCGCACCTTTCTGACGAATCTGAATGAAGAGGTGGATGAGTTTCAGCGCAGTCTTCAGCTGCTGCGGGGGCAGGAAAGCTCGTCCCAGGGGTTGACGCTGCTCCAAAAGACGGATGATTTACTCAGGGAGCGGCTGAAGCTTTTCCAGGATGAATTTCAGATCGTCAAGGGAAAGGCCCGTCAGGCTGCTCCGGACTATGAACACCGGCGCGATGGCATGATGGACCGGATGTCCGCCTCGATTCAGAGCTACATCGATCTGCACGAGGCGCGAGTGAGTGTCGGGGTAACGGAATCTCGAGCCAGCGCGGCCCAAGCAGAGGCTGTCACGGAGCAACTGGTCCTGGTGGCGTTGGTGTTCGGGGTGGGGCTTGCCGGCATCGCCAGCTATACGATTTTGCGTCCCCTTCGGCAGCTGCAAGGGCATATCAAACAGATCGGGCAAGGAAATTTTGGGGCCTCCCTCCAGATCAAGGCTCCCGCGGAGTTGCGGGAGTTAGTCGACACCGTCAATTGGATGGGCAGGAAGTTGCAGGAAATAGACGATATGAAAACGGAGTTTTTGGCGCACGTCTCTCACGAATTGCGCACCCCGATGGCTTCGATTCAAGAAGGCACGCACCTCCTGCTGGATGAGATTCCCGGTCCGCTCGTTCAGGAGCAACGCACCACCCTTCGGATTATGGCCGACAGCAGCCGGCGGCTGATCCATCTGATCTCCACGATTCTGGATCTCTCGAAAATGGAGGCGGGGATGATGGAATACCGTATCGTCCCGGTGGATTTCCAGCGAATCGGGGAAGTCTCCATCAACAAGGTTCGTTTGTTGGCGGATTCCAAGCATGTGCAGCTGGTGCTGGAGAACATCGGGAATCGTTCGTGGGTCAAGGCGGATGCGTCTCGTCTCGAACAGGTGCTCGACAACTTGCTGTCAAACGCTTTGAAATTCAGCCCTGAGGGCGGGGTCGTGAAGGTGCAGGTGAAACCCGATCTCCAAGCCGGAGTGCTTGAGGTGACTGTTTCGGATACGGGACCCGGGATCGCTCCGGAGGATCTCCCACATATTTTTGAACGGTTTTATCAAGGTCGCACGAAAGGGAAGCATACGGCAGGCAGTGGATTGGGCTTGGCCTTGGTGAAGAAAGTCGTTGAGGCTCACGGCGGGAGAATTTGGATCGAAAGTGAGAAAGATAAGGGGGCGACTGTACGGTTTATCCTACGGTTGGCAAAACCGGAAAAGGTAGGGCATGCGTGACTAGAACGGCAGAGTCTCTGACAAGATGCTTCATCCTCATCAGTTCTCTCTTGCTGGCGGGGTGCGCGGCTTGGACGACGCCGGTCCCTGGCTCTCGTCCTTATTTTTCAGCCGAACCAAGAGAAGTCAAATTATTTCAGTCGCTTGCAAGAAAACAAGAGAGTATGGCCATAAAATGTGGTGAATCGAGCTCCTGCGACCATGTGTACTTTACGCGCGGGTTGCTCGGATTGTACGAAAGCCGCGAAGTTGCTGAGAAATATTTCGGGAAGGTTATCGCGGTTGCTCCCAAGAGCCAGCTGGCGGTGTCAAGCAAAGCCTGGCTTGCCTTATTGCAACAACCTGTTCCTGGAAACAGATCATGGCCCGAAGCCGTTTTCAGAGCGCCGGTCCTTGCGGAGACGAATATCGCATTAGCAGCGACCACTGATCGTCTGGCGCGAGACTTGCTTGATCGAGAGGTACTCCTTCAACAACTTCGTGCGTCCAAGGAGGACGAATCCGAGACCGTTGAGGCCTTGCAGCGCGAGCTGGCGGATCGCGATCATAAGATAGAGGCCCTCTTGTCGAAGAAAGATTCGGCGAAGGCGTCGGCCGACCCTGCATCGATTCAAACTCTGCAAAAACAGCTTGCCGAGCGAGACAGAAAGATAGAGGAGCTTTCCACGCAACTCGAGGCATTGAAGCGAATCGATCAGGAGATGCGGGAAAAGGTGCGTCCGATACGTCCACCCTTAACCACCGTTCCGGTTCCCGGTTCCGAGCCGACACCTTAACGAATACCAGAAGGAATTGTGATGATGGAGCAAGAAAACATTCTCGTAGTCGACGACGATGAGGGGCTGTTGCATTTATTGAAGATGCGGTTGTCCGCGATGGGGTTCGCCGTCACGCCCTGTACGACGGGGCAGGATGCCGTCGGCGAGGCGAAGAAAACGATGTTCAACTTGGCCATTACCGATCTGCGCCTTCGCGGCGAGGATGGGTTGGATGTGACCGAAGAACTCCTCAGAAGTCATCCGGGACTTCCGGTCATCATCCTGACGGCCCATGGGAGCATTCCCAATGCCGTGGAGGCGATGCAGCGGGGGGCGTTCGGGTATCTGACGAAGCCGTTCGACGATAAGGAGCTGAAAGCCACGATCGAGAAGGCGCTTGCGCAACAGCGGATGAGCCGGGAAATTCAGCGGCTCAAGTCGCTGGTCAAGGAACTGTACGGGCTCGAAAATGTCGTGGCGCGGAGCCCGGCGATGCAGCGGCTCTTCCAGCAAATCGCCCAGGTGGCCGAGTCGGATGCGACCATTTTGCTGTTCGGTGAAACCGGAACAGGCAAAGAAGTGATGGCTCGCGTCGTCCATACGAACAGCCGGCGCGGAAAAGGTCCCTTCGTGGCGCTCAACTGCGCCGCCATACCCGAAGCGTTGTTCGAGAGCGAGTTGTTCGGACACGTGAAGGGCGCGTTCACGAGCGCCCATGGGGCGAAGCGCGGGTTATTTCAAATGGCCAACGGCGGCACGTTGTTTCTCGACGAGATCGGCGACATGCCGCTGTCCATGCAGGTCAAATTATTGCGCGCCGTACAAGAGCGGGAGATTCGAGAGGTGGGGGCGGAGACCTCGGTCAAAGTGGATGTTCGCATCATTGCGGCGACGAATAGGGACCTCGGCGAGGCGGTGAAAAACGGGACGTTCCGCAACGATCTGTACTATCGCATCTCAGTGGTTCCGCTGTTCATCCCACCGTTGCGGGATCGCCGGGATGACATTCCGTTGTTGGCTCAACATTTTCTCAAGCTCAGCGTGAAGCGGGCCAATAAGGAGGTGAAGGGATTCACGCCGGCGGCGCTTCATCGGTTGATGGTCAATCCCTGGCCGGGCAACGTGCGTGAGTTGGAAAATGTGGTCGAGAAGGCCGTGGTGATGTCGCGGCAAGATATGCTCACGCCGGATTTATTGCCGGCTGTCAGCGTGTCGGCCGAGTCGCCGCTCAAGCCGCTGACGGAGGCCAAAGAGGAATTCGAGCGGACCTATTTGAAGAACGTCCTCCAATTGACGAGTGGAAATATCTCGCGCGCCGCGCAGTTTGCCGGCCGGTACCGAGCCGACTTCTACAAGATGCTGAGAAAGTACGGCCTTCATCCGTCGACGACGAAGGGAAAGGCGGATTCTGAGATTGACGAGCTGGAACCCGAAACAAATTTGACGGAGGTGGAACGATAGACCGGTCCCGTCAATCGGGGTGAAATTCAGATGCGAAACCGATAAGGCCGCGTCACTCGTGACGCGGCCTTTGTGTTTCAATCAGTTTCCAGCTCCTTGCGTTCGGCTCGAATCGTAGCTCCTACACCCGTGGCCTGATGTCCTGAAGTCGGGGAATGATCGGGAGCAGCGGAGAGGGAGGGCTAGAGAAGATATCTATCCGCCGCCGTCACAATGATTGAGGTTCACTTGGTTTGGAGTTGGCGAGAGGAATCGGACCGTCCAACCTGAGGTTTACAAATTAGTTCTGAAGGAGTTTCCAACCCTCCCTCTAACAGAATCATACGAGGAATGGCCAGGTTAGATAACTGCGTCGAGTTGCGCTCTCTGGCTTGCGGAGAGGGCAACATCGGTGCGCATAGTTACAGATTTGGTTACAGTTGTTGAGGTTGTTTGAGAGTGGAATTATAGAAGGATCTAGGTGAGAGGACAGAGGAACGTCGAGCCTCGAGCGACGGTCGATGCGCCTGCTGGCGACTGCCAGCGGCGCACGGCCGCCGGTCCGCCGGCGGCTCCTAAACTTGTTAGAAAGACATTTCTCGTCGATCACACGGAATCCAACTTAGCCCCATCAGCCACTCCCGGCGCTGTGTGGTCAGTCAAGATTCACGATTTTGGAAAGCAGTGGGTCGAGGCATGGGGAAAAGTCGATCCGTGTCCGGGTAAACGAGGGTTCAAAGGAGAATCAGCTTATAAAGAACAGAATGAAAAGCGGGCACAAGCACGGGCAAAAGGAGAGATCAGACGGAAATGCCTGTCGATCGGGGCGGACCATCTGGTCACTCTCACCCATCGCGACAATGTGGAAGATCGAGAACGAGTGTTGACCGATTTGGAACGGTTGCATCGTATGCTGTCCCGTGCGGGTTATCCAATGCCCTACGTGGCAGTGTTGGAATGCCAGCAGTGCGGCGCGATTCATCCGCATCTCGCTGTCAGAGGATTTCAGGATATTCGTCTCCTGCGCCGGTGTTGGTACAAGATCGTGGGAAAAATACAAGGGCAGGTGAATGGGGCCACGGCCTGAACTTCGCCAGTAAAGCTGGCCTGGTATCTCTCCAAGTACATCAGCAAGGATTTCGACAGCCAGCTCCGAGAATTTGAAGAACACCGGTACTTCTGCTCGTTGGAAATCGCCGTACCGACAGAATGTTATCAATTCGTTCTGGTACGGCATGCCAGAGATTCAGAACGGAAACTCTTTTCCCTTATGTTGACGGACACAATCAGCCGGATAGGAGAGTACTGCACAGTCAAGCACTGGATCGGTGGGGCTGGGACGTTCGGATGGATATCGGGATACGAAGACCAAAATTGCCGTTGGACGATCAATACATCAAGTCTCCTGCCCCCGCTCCTTCCAGGGCAGGAGACTAATTCCTCGCTGCGAGCGACGGGGCTGCAATCCTGCCACGTTGCTTCGCCTGGCGCGATTGGCTTCCCGGAGTAAGCCACCGCACGGGTTTCCTAATTCACTCCAACCGGCCGAGCTACTCGCGGCCAGGCCACCTCTCACGATAGACTTTAGTGCAAGACCTTGGCGGCGAGCACGTCGACCTGCTCGATCTGTGGCGCTTCGGCCAGCAACTCAGGTGCCTTTGCCATCAGGGCTGCCGCAATCTGGCCAGCCAAATGCGCCTTGCGGCCTGCTTCATCGGCAAAGGCATCGAAGATACCAAACGTCGCCGGCCCCAATCGTAGTGCGAACCAGATCGGCGTTGTGGTTTCCTGATTCGCCAGGGCGAGTCCGCTTTCGAGAAAGCGGACGACATCCGCTTCTTTTCCCGGCTTGGCTTGCAATCGCACGAACAGAGCAACTCGTACCATCGTACTCTCTCCTTTTAGAGGTTGAACAGAGTGAGGCGTACTCTAGCCATGTCTACCAATTGGCACTAGTGGCAAGAATGACAATTATGATACAATTCTCGCCATGCGAATTTATGTTCTCGCTTTGAATGAAGTCTTCGACACCGGCTTAACTACTCTTCTCGACACCTTCGGCACGGCGAACGACCTAGCGGAATCCGCTGGAACAACTTCGACACGATTCAACGTGACGGTCGTGGGTGTCCGTTCCCACATACACACCAGTCACGGGTTGTTGGTGCCTATACGGTCGGCGACACGACTTGCGAGCCCGGACATCGCCCTCGTGCCAGCGCTCGGGGCAAAGATGCCTGATACTCTGCGACTTGCGCTTGAACGGCGAGACGTGAAGGACGCACAAGCGCTCATTCGTCGCTGGTCTGGCAGCGGCACGCTCGTGGGCGCGGCATGCACGGGCACGTTTGTCCTTGCTGGCACGTCTCTGCTCAATGGCCAGCAAGGGACGACATCATGGTGGCTCGCCCCGTTCTTTCGTGAACGGTACCCGCATGTCCTGCTAGATGACTCGCGGATGCTCGTGAGTTCATCCCGCTTCGTCACCGCCGGCGCTGCGCTAGCCCACCTTGATCTGGCGTTGTGGCTGGTGCGTCGCAAGAGCCCGGCGCTGGCGGCTCTAACGGCCCGCTACCTGGTGGTTGAGCCAAGGCCATCGCAGGCGGCATTCGCGATTCCTGACCACCTTGCGCACTCGGACCCACTCGTCGAACGGTTCGAGCGGTGGGCACGGCGCCAGCTGGATCAAGGCTTTTCACTCAGCGAAGCGGCTCGTGCAGCGGTGACAAGCGAACGGACCTTGGCGCGTCGCCTGCAATCCGTTCTGGGTAAGTCTCCGCTCGCCTATGTTCAGGATCTTCGCGTCGAGCGCGCGGTACACCTGCTACAGACAAGCAGCGCCAGTGTTGACCAGATTGCCGCCCAGGTCGGGTACGCAGACGGGGTGACGTTGCGCACACTCATTCGGCGTAAGATCGGCCGCGGCGTACGCGAGCTGCGCGCACGCACCTGATTGAAGATGGTGAAACAACGTTGCCATTCTGAATTTCTGTTACAAAATGTGAGTAGGTTCTATCGACGTCAACGCGGGCACCGTTATGGGTGCTTGGAGATGTTGGAAGACGTCTCCAACTTTTGTTGGTTTTGAGTTCTCGTACCAATCGAGCGCTTTCAGATCGTCCTGACACGCCACGTGTGCGAAGCGGCATCGAAACTCTTCCTCCTCATGTTCAACGACACGCTCCGTCGGGTGGGAGACTTCTGCACGGTCAAACACTGGATCGGCGGGGCAGGGACGTTCGGTTGGATATCGGGGTTTGAAGATCCGAGTTGCCAACGGGTGATCAATACATCAAGCCTCCTGCCCCCACCCCAGCCAAGGCGGGAGGCTAATTCCTAGCGCGCGACTGGGCTGCAGTCGTGCCAGGTTGATTGTTCCTGGCGCGATTGCCTCCCGGGAGTGAGTCACCGCAGAAGGTTTCTGTTTCTTGCTCGCCGGCGGCAACGGGGGCGCTGCTCGTGGGGGTAAGGGGGGTGTCGTGAGATTTCCCCTATTTCTGTCTTTCCAGGGCTGCGGTTGACTCGATCGAGTGGTAGTACTAAACTATAAAAGTACTACAATCGTGATGGAGGTAGGCATGCTGGAATCTACGATAACCCGGAAAGGACAGGTCACAATTCCCAAGGCGATTCGTGACCGGTTGGGCGTGAAAGAAGGGGAGAAAGTCCTCTTTGTGATGCGAGGGGAGGAAGTGATCTTGAAGGTCGTCAAAGGAACCATTCTTGATCTCAGGGGCTCGGTCCAGGCATTAGAGCACCCGGAAGATTTTGAGAAGATTCGTCAGTCTGTCAGACAGGCCATAGCCAAGAAGGTGGTTGGGCATGGCTAGTTTCTTTGTCGATACCAATGTGTTTCTCCGTTTTCTGACCAACGACGACCCAGCCAAAGCCAAACGAGCGGAAACCCTCTTTCGCGATGCCTTGCGCGGTAAAGTCAAATTGGCGACCAGCCTGCTGGTCATTGCCGAGATTGTCTGGACCCTAGAATCCTTTTACAAATTGGAAAAGTCGGATATCGCTGCAAAGGTCGAGAAGATTCTGAATACGCCCAATCTGTTCTGCCCGGAAACCCCACTGCTCTTCATGGCCCTAGATCTCTATGTCCACGCAAATATCGATTTTGTGGATGCGTACAACGCTTTCCATATGAAAGAGCAAGGACTCACAGAGATTCTCACCTACGACCGCAAGCACTTCGCCCGTATTCCGTGGGTCCAGATCGGGGAGTTGTAATCACATGGTAGTGAGCTTTCCCAAGTGGGAACTTGTTGGTCGCCCCCCTCATATTCCAATGTTGAAGGAGCGCAATATCCGGTCTGGTTTCTTTGAGCATGAGGACTTTCTCGCGCTCAGAGGCGCGTTACCTGATTACGCACAGGTCGCCGTCAGTCTTGCCTACTACAGCGGCATGAGGATGGGTGAGGTCTGTTCTCTCCAGTGGCGTCAGATTAACTGGACGGAAGGCAAACTCTACCTTCAAGCACAGGATACGAAGACGAATACTCCGCGAGTACTCTTCCTCACGGGTGATCTCCATCGAGTCCTGCGGACTTGGAAAGCCCGCTGTGACAACAAGTGGCCTGCTTGCCCGTGGATCTGTCATCGAGGGGGGATACGCTTGCAGACCCTCAGTCACTCCTGGCGGAAGGCCTGCGAGGCGGTGGGACTCGGACAGATGGTGGAGGATGCCGCCAAGTGTCGGAAGGTCTGGCAGGGCAAGATCCCCCATGACTTTCGACGGACGGCTGTTCGCAACATGGTTCGGGCTGGCGTGCCTGAAAAGGTGGCAATGGCGATTTCCGGCCATAAGACCCGGAGCGTGTTCGACCGCTACAACATCGTGAACGAGAAAGCTCTGCAACAAGCCGCGCAGTCATTATCTGCCTATTTCGAAAAGCAGACGGTTACACTGGCTGAATTGCGAGGGGAGAGCAGGAGTTCTGTAAGTCGCAAAGTGGTTGAATCGTCAGCGGAATTTATGGAGCTGGCGAGAGGAATCGAACCTCCAACCTGCGGTTTACAAAACCGCTGCTCTGCCGATTGAGCTACGCCAGCAGCTTAACGATATCGAGGAGTTACAGTTCTACAGACTCTCGGCCATGGGGTCAAGTGTTCCGGGCGTGTTCTCCCCGGAGATATTTCCCAAGCTTACTTGTGCCTGGGTGAGGTTCTTCCCTCTGATCTGATTGTATCGTTTCCGCATCCGCGGGGACGTATGGCCTACAATCTGCCTGGCTGTATTTCAATTCCGTAGTTCGATGCAGCACAATGGGGGTTGCACGGAAACACGTGTCTCATTGAGAGGCTCCGTATCCGGCTAACCGCTGCAACGTGACTGCGTAACTGTGCCGGAGTGACAGCAACTGAAGCGGAAGTCAGGCAGTTCATCTTTGCGCACTCTGACAGATCAGTATATGAATCAGTACGGGATGATTGCCGGTCAGCAGCGCTTGACCTGAGCCTACGAACGGGCTGAGAATGTGCCCACGGTGAAGATTCGCGATATGATTCATTCCCGCTAAGCGGTCTTGGAACCCTGACATCAAGGAAACATGAAGATCACCATCATCGGAGCATCAGCCGGAATAGGACTCCAGTGCACGCGTCTCGCCCTTGCAAAAGGGCATGAGATCACCACCTTGTCGCGCCGAATCGTTCCGCTTCCGGATCGCCCAAAATTAAAAATGGTGCAGGGGAGTGCGACAAAACTCAACGATGTGAGGACTGCCGTGCAAGGGGCTGAAGCCGTCCTCGTGACGCTCGGCGTGAAAAGCCCCTTTGCCACCACGTTGTTTTCCGACTCCGCGCGCCTTCTATTACAAGTGCTTCAGGAGACGAATGCTTCCCCCACGCTCCTTGTGCTGACCGGTTTTGGCGCAGGCGACAGCTCGGGGTACAATTCGCTCCCCATGAGACTCCTATTCACGCTGCTTCTCAAGAACGTCTATGCAGACAAAAGTGAGCAGGAGCGCCTGATTGCCGGCGGGTATTCTCGTTGGGAGATCGTGCGCCCGGGCCGCTTGACCAACGGCGCGATGACCGGCCACTATCGAATTCTGGATAGCCTTGTGGACGGAATGAAGGTGGGCGCTGTTTCTCGCTCTGATGTGGCGCATTTCATGCTGGCGCAGGCAGAGCACCCGACCTATCTTGGCAAATATCCGGCGCTCACCTATTGAGATTGATGTGCCGGCTCTCGTCTCGGAACAACTCGCCCTTCTTCCAAGTCTTGCAAATCCGACCAGGCGGTGATGTCGGTGCGCGAGGGATCGATGGCGGCCAGGTATTGTTTGAATCTGGCCGCACTCTCAGGTGAGCTCGGTTCGCGTGCCAACAGCTGCTGATTCCATTTCTCTAACTCGGCAGGTTGGCGCGGTGTTGTCGTCTGCTCAAACCACTTCACGACCCCCTCGTCGGTCGGATGGGCCTGAACCGCCGCCATGAACTGGTCGTTGGTGATTCCCGCGAACTCCATGAGCCGTTCGTCCATGGGGCAAGGGTAGATGTAGTCCCCCTCTGTCCCGGCGAGCACGGCCCGACATTTGTCGATCATGCGCGCAAGATGGGCATAGCCTGCCAGCGTGAATCGCATGCTGCGAGGGAAGCTCGTCCTCAAGTCCATGGCTAGAGCAGTTGGTGGTTCGTGAAGGTCAGATTCTTCACGACGACCTGTCCCTCTTCGTAGGTAATAATCCGTCTCGTGGCCGGGAGGTCGGCTGGGCCGACGCGGACATGGGTATCGGTGAAGCTTTCCACGTTGGTCAATCGGCCGTCGGTCGGCGAATAGTAGTAGACCGTGTATTTGGTTGTCAGATTTTTCTGGTCCTGCGTGATCGCGCTCTCCTCGACATTGATCGTAAAGGCAAACGGGTTCATGCCGGGATGGGCCATCTTCCGGTTGATCTGCGTGATGCGGTCGTCCTTGATCCGGTAGAAGGAGTGAGAGCCGTGGATGTTCAGTTTAGTGCCGAACGGGTGACCGTCTTCCTCCATCGTGAGTGAATATTTCCCATCAGACTCTTCAAAGCTTCGTGGTCCACGATGGACCGCGATCATGCTCAGCTGCTCTTGCGCCCACTTTTGAATCTCGCCGTTGTCCAGCTGAACGGAGACCTCGCGGGGACCCTTGGCGATGACCGGGCCTCTGGTCTCTTTTCCGTTCACATTGACGGTGAGGTCAGCCGTAAATCCCGTAAAGCCTTTCGGCCACCGGGCGGTCTTTTCGAACGCTCGGCGCAGGAGATCGCGCGCGCGAGGATCATCGGCGACGGTCGAAGGTTCCGGTGTATGTTCCATGATGGCGCTCCTCTTAGACAAACTATCATCCTTATATACTTATACCGGTGCTTGTGATGCCACTCAAGAGTGAAATTCACGCGCCGCCGGCCTCTTTCTCTATAGAGAGTCATAGGGTGAGGCCTCTCACGGTTGCGCGATATTCGATATTCCAAAAATCATCATAATTCTGATATACTTCGGCAATTTTAGGCTGGCTGGGTATCGTACCGCAGCCGCCACGATCAGTTGGTCAGCCTGTGTTGAGGGAAGGATGGGCATGGAACGACGAGCTGCTTCGCATACCGAAGAAGAAGAGATGAATCAACGTCGCAAACTCTTGAATGCGGCGAGACGAGGCGACACGAAAGCCATCGGCAAGCTGTTTGAGCTGTATCAAGTCCGCGTGCTCAGCGGAGACCAATTAGCGAAGGTCAACCGCACCTCCGCGTACATGACTCCCGTGAAGCGTTCGAGCGGCAAGTCCAAGGTTGCGGAGAAAAAGGAAAAACCAAGCGCGTCGAAGACCGTGAAGAAATCGGGCGAGGCTTCCAAGCCCGTTGCCTCAAAGGCGCCGACCAGCTCAGCCAAGAAAACGGCCGCGCGCACATCGAAACATTAAGGTACGGGCAGTCGGATTACTGTACGGCCACTCTGAGCCCACCTCCCGCGAGTTTTGCTGCAATGTCATCCGCCTGTTCCGTCGATCCGGTGAAGACGATGGCTTCCCCATCATGGTCGATCCGGTAGGCCAACTCAAATGCTTTGGTCGAGGTCATGGCGGGAATAAATCGGCAAAACAGCTCAATCACTTGTTGGTATGTGTGGCAGTCGCAGTTATAGACGACGACACGAGATTCAAATCCGGTTCCCGAACCGATTTGCACATCTTCGGTGGTGTCCGGAGTTGTCTGGGGCATGGCGGGTGTCGGCATGGAGCGGAGTTTCTAGCAGGCCCGGTGGAAACAGTTCAATGCTGAGTCGCTGGACGTCATGCAAGGACTTAGACTTTGTCCATATCAATCACTTCAGTGGCGTCCCATAAGTTTTTCAGCTCGGCCTCAGCCAAATCTTTTTCACGATCCGCTTCCGTTTCCTCTCCAAAACTTCTTCGCGGGGATGTCGCTGTGGCGCCTGTCTGTCTGTCTTCAGCCGCTGCGGCGGCGCTCGTCTGGGGGCGACGTCGCTTTTTCGACGGATCCATATTGACCGGCATGAGGTCCTCCTGAGAATGACAATAGTCTTCTCCAATTACGACCGTCTTGTCAATCGTGGACAGAGGCTCGATGCCCGGAACCAGAATGATTCTTACTGCCCTGCCGTACGCTCGATGCGCCGGTGTTCATGGCCCCACTCAGAAGAGCTGTTCAGCCACTGTATCAGCGTAGCGCCGCCCTAAGGAAGTCAGTCGTACCCGGTCATGATCGGTATCGAGCAGGCCCTTCGCGATAAGTTCGGCGATCTGAGGATCTCGCTCCGCGGCCTTGATGGTCTTTCGGGGGACCCCATCAAGAAGACGCAAGCCGAAGACAAGGGCATCTCGCTGGCGTTCGGAGGTCGAAAGGATTATGCGGTCGGTTACCGTGAGCCGGCCGTCGTTCACGCTTGCCGCATAGGCGTCGAGGTTTGCAATATTCCCAAACCGGGTCCCATGGAGATAGGACTGCGCGCTCGGGCCGAGCCCAAGATACTCGCCACCTGTCCAGTAGAGGAGATTATGGCGACAGGCATGGTCGGGCTTGGCATAGTTGGAAATTTCGTAACGGGAAAATCCCGCGTCGGCCAGGAAGCGCTCTGTCACGGATTCCATGTCGAGCTGAAGCCTGTCGTCAGGCGGCAGAACAAGATTTCGAGCGATGTCCTGGGCAAGCCTGGTCCCTTCCTCGATGGTCAGGGCATAGCAGGAGATATGTGAGGGGGCAAGCGTCATGAGCGATTCCAAAGTGCGTTTCCAATCTTGCAACGACTGGCCCGGGAGCCCATACATCAAATCGAGATTGATATTGCTGAACCCGGCGCGGCGCGCGGCATGAATCGCAGCCACCGTATCCTGCGCTTGTCCAACACGACCGATGGGCGCGAGATCCTTGTCCGTCATGGATTCCGCTCCAAAGCTGATCCGATTGAATCCGGCCTCAGCCAAGACGGTGAGGTCTCCGACAGTGACGGAAGAAGGGTGAGCCTCCACCGTGATTTCGGCCGTAACACGGGTCTGCCAGGTCGCTCGAATCAGCGCCAGTAGTGCAGCCAGCTGATCAGCGGGGAGGGATGTCGGCGTCCCTCCACCGAAGTAGATACTCTGGAGGGCGCGGCGATTCAGGGACTCATGCCGACGATGGAGCGCAATTTCCTGGTTGAGGGCGGAGTAAAACAGCGCCATTCGCTCAGCGCGAGCGATTTCGAGATAGAAGGCGCAAAAGTGGCAACGGCGGCGGCAAAATGGGATATGGACGTAGAGACCGAGGTCTTGATCCGAGGGGCTCATCGTTTCAGCGAGAAGGGAGGAGGTTGTGAGAAATCCTTGGCCAGTACGATTTCGACTTCATCGGCGGGCGAGACGCCTCGGTTGCGGATGTGCGACGCCCACCCCTCATGCCGGCGAAGCGATTCAAAGACGGATTTGAGCAGTTGCGGTTTGATGCGGGCTTCCCATTCGCGCAGCCAGTTGCGCTCATCGTCGTCCTCGGCATAGTCGTCCGGAAACGAGGCTTCCAGCGTGAAGCGAAGCGTGAACGTTTTGTCTTCCTGGTACATGCGATCCCTATCGTTGCGATTCAGCCGGGGTGATTTTATAATGGTCTCAGTAAACGAAGGAGTCCTCAACCATGCCTATCTTCGAATATGTGTGCCGTGAATGCAATCACCGTTTTGAGCTGTTGATCCAGGGGTCAGCGGAGGCGGCTTGTCCTCAGTGCAAGGCGATCAAGGTGGATAAACAGTTTTCCGCCTTTGGAGTCGGAGCCACGACCAGCTGGACGTCCTCAGCCGGACCCGGCGCCTGCGGCAGTTGCGGCGATCCCCGCGGGCCCGGCGCCTGCTCGATGAATTGAAGAGCCGATGGCTGCGCCGGATGAACAGGCAGTGGAGCGCGCGATCGCGAGCATCGCTCAATCCGATCCCCTGATCAAGCTCCTGCAGCAGGTGCGATTGGGCCGCATGAAACCGACCGATGCGGGCTTGCTCGCCGTGACGGAATCGTGGCTCAGTGCCTATGAACAGGCCTTGGCCACGGATGGCCTGTCGCAGTCCGGTCTGCGCCGACTCGATCCCGCTCCTCGGCTCTCAGTCTTGATCGATGCCGGAGTACTCAGCGATGACCATCAGGGCGTGATGTCCCTGAAGACCTCGTATAACCGAGTACTGACTCATGCCGGTGGTGAGTAAACCCTTCACGCGGCTGCTGGTTTGTTTCCTCCTCTCCGGTCTGTTTCTTGTGCCGTCTCCAACCCGATCGGAAGATGCGGCCGAGCTTCGCCCGCTGAGAACCCTTTCTCTGAACAAACTCGATTCACTTCTTCCCGCGGGGACACATATCCTGGTCGAGCCGAGCGCGATCGAGGCGTTTCTTGTGGCACTGGAAGGGACGCCTCCCGATTGGGCGACAGTCTATGGCCGGGGCCACCAGGATCCCGGCCATGACGAGCGGCTCTTCAACCTGAACCGTGAACGGGACACCGCTCGCGATGGGAACCCTGTTCTGAATTGGCATATGGCATTCGTCTGGTCTGGAGAAGTATCGCAATTTGATCCCACATCCCGGAGCTATGGGGTGGCGGTCGGGCCGGAGTTCAATGCAACACAGTGGGGGATGGTCCGATTCAAACCTGAGGAGTTTCCAAGCAATCTGCGTGTGAGGCCGGAGAAAAAACTCGCGGATCGGATCGGTCGAAGCCTCGCACGGCATGAGAAGGTCCATGTGTTCGTCGTGATGGCCGGTGTGCTGATTCCCTCTGAGTCGGTTATCTATGATTTCTCGCACGAGGAGGAGGGGGTTGGACTCATCATGCCTGTCGTGAGGGTTGAACAGGTGGAGGTTCTTCTCAGAAGATCGCCTGGCAACTACGCACAACCGGGGAAGGCTCCAATCAAATGACGTCGCTTTGCAGGACGGTCAAAAAGGCCGTCATTCTCACCTGCCCACCCCCAGCGCGCCTGAGTCGGCGCCCGGCGCAGCGAAGCCGATGGCTAAGACACGCATTTCACCGGCCAAGGCCGCAGCGTCTGTCCGCTTCACGAGATACGCTCGCACGCCTCGCGAAGCCGCTTCGGCAAGGCGGGGAACGAAGCTGGAGGATTTTTTCAACAGCCTGCTAATACGCGTCTTTTGCGCAGCGAAAGCCGGTCCCACTGGGACGGCTGTCCATCGTGCCCCAATCGCGATCACTGGCGCGGAGGCTGGCAGCCGGTTTGAGCCATGACCCGCCACGCATGGCCTTAATCGCGCCTCGAACCGGACCAGTGGGGTCTGTGAGCGGAGCGTTTTTATAATAATTCGGGTCGTACCAGTCTTGCACCCACTCCGACGCATTGCCGGCCATGCCGAATAGGCCGTAGGGGCTTACGGTGTGTGGAAAACTGTCGACCGGCGTCGTCAGGATTTCTCCCCGTATTCCTTTCTCCTTGGCCAGACGAGCGCCCTCGCCGCTGACCCAGAATGCATCCCAATCCGCTCCGCTCTTGAATTCGATCGTCCGTTGCGCCCAGTAGCTGGCACTGTTGGCTATGGAAAAGTCCCAGTCGTTTCCCCAGGGGTAGCGTCGGCCGTCGGTCCCGCGTGCGGCCTTTTCCCATTCGGCTTCGGTGGGGAGGCGTTTCCCGGCCCAGCGGCAATAAGCGTCAGCATCTTCCCAGCTCACATTGACGACGGGATGGTGTTCGATATCCGGAATGGGGCGATCATTCATCCAGAGAGTCGCGGCCGGGCTTGCATTCACCGGAGAGCGATGTCCCGTGGCTTGCACGAAAGCGGCATAAGCGTGGTTCGTTACCTCAAAACGGTCAAGGAGGTATCCACTGAGGAAGACCCGTCGTTCCGGACGTTCGTCAGGGAAGCCCTCGCTTCCCTCAGGGGTCCCCATTGTAAACTCGCCCGGAGGTATTAAGGCCATGTCCGTGGGAATATCAGCGCCGGTAACCTGCGGGTGATGGCTCGCCTCGCACGCCTCGCAAAGTTGGCGATGTGGGCTGAGGAGGCAAAGCGGGCCGACGGCAAGGACGAATACACAGCAGGAGAAGAAGGCTCGGATCATGAGGGGTGCTTGATACCACAGGCTCGGGCGACCGCATCGCGATAGCTCAGCCACAGAGACAAGCTTTTTTTGACGCAGGTCAGAACCGATTGTCGAAGCGCAGGCGCGGTGTAATTGACGACCATGGCATACGCATCGTGCCGATGGCCTGCTTCAACCATTTGATGAGCTCGAATCAAATCCATTCGGCTCGGCGACACCCCGTGATACCGGACCAAGGGGTGAAGGCTGATGATGGATTCGATGTCTTCCGGATGTTTTTTCTCAGGAGGCGCAAGAATCTCCTGGCGATCCTTCACGCTGCCTTCCACGAAAATGGTCAAGGTTGCCGCGGCAACCATCCAATGGCGATGGTTCGACATGCGCTCAAGCCAGGCGCGATAGGTTCGGGCCGCCGGCAGCAGACGGGTACGTTCAAAATCCCGCCGACGGAACCCCAATCCTTCCATCATCGTCAGGAAAAGATCAGGATGAGAGTGCCCCAGCGAAAGCCCTCCGGTTTCTTCCTCATAGATGTTTTCCGCCAACATATGGCGGACTGAAAACGGAGGATTCGTTCCAAGGATCCGTGATAAGAAGACGGGAAAGTCTCGCACGTAGACGGCATACTCATGTTGAAAGTGAGTTTTGAGCTGGGCTTTGCTGAGCCGACCGGAAGAAAAATGTTCCCATGCCCAGTGATGCTTGTCGTCCATGACCCGGAGGAGCGCTTCAAGAAACACGGATTTCTTCATGTGAACGAGCACGGCGCCTTGCCTTCTTCAGTGGAGCGTCGTTACAATTAGGATGACAGATAACAACCGATGAATCCCATAACGATTCAGAATCCTGACGAAATCCTCACTGTGTTGGCCGACGTGACCCTTCGTGGGACGGGTTTCACGACCGAATCGTTACTCGACTACGTGTTGGAAGAGGGATTCACTGAGCCGATCTTCCTCCATGCCAGCGGCGTCGACCCCGCGGCGTTCTTCAAGGGCCAACCGAATGCCTGGGCCATTTACCAGATCCGTGAGTGGAAGCGCGTATTGACTGTCTCGGGCGGTCCGGGCCAGGAGCGGCGCGCGCGAATTACGGAAACTCCGTAACTCGTAGTCGAGTGTAAAGCGAGAGACGGCAAAGTGCAACGAATGGACACGTTTCACGCATGAACGATCGATCGGCGGATCGCTCATGCGGATGATTCATCTCACCGATGCGCAGGACGTCGGCGAGCTTGCGATGATCAAGAGCTTGCTCGATGGTAATCGTATCGCCTATGTCGTCCACGGTGAACATATCAGCAGCCTCTATCCCGGTGTGCCGTTTTTTGTCAGCCGGGTCATGGTCGACGCATCAGACCAGGCGCGTGCCGAAGTGCTACTCAGCCGCCTCAGATTGTCTATCCGAGAGACATCGGCCTAACTCCCGGGTGAAGATCGTATTCCGGCACCAGTTCGAGTTTCATGTTTCTCGTTTCAAGTTCGAAAAGTATATTTTTGCCCGACTCGAAACTTGAAACCAGCAACCTGAACCGCTTGCCTGGTTGGCGAGATACGGCCGGCCGGTTACGGCTGAATTTTGGGGTGTGGTTTGTCCGTCGGAAAGTCTTTCGAACGGCGCTCGCGCGACCCTTCGTACCATCCTCCCATCAAGACTCCTTCCTCAAAATAAAGATAGCGGTGACGGACGACCGCCGAGCTTTCCCAATCTTCGAAAATCCATTCTTCCTGCCGTATGCCGTCTTTGGTGAACGTCGTATTGATGGTCTGTGGTCCGCCCCACGATTGCAGAACCTGTTCTTTGGTCATTCCCACCATGACACGGTGTTGTTCGATGTGCTTGTGAAAGTCCGGGTCACTCAGCTGAACGATCTGGGGCCAGACCACGACCATAAGGACAAACAGTACAAGTCCGACATAAATGATGATCCGAACCGAGCGGCGGCGAATGAACGACGGCTCTTCAGCGTTGGGATCAAGGGCGAGGGGTTGAGATTCGGTGGTCATGGAGCGCAAGAAAGTTTGGATGCTACCAGCGAGGGTTCTCACGAGTCAAGGATCGTCCAGTAATATCCTATGAAATCATAGTGATAGGAAACGCGCTATACTTACCCCAGCGATTTCTGAGCATGTTGAAAATTATCGTCATGCACGACAGCAAGATGTCCACACGACCTCAACAGCTGATCCTCCTAATGGGTCTCTGTCTGGTACTCGGTCAAGGAGCCTGGGCTGAGACCTGGGCTACGACCATCTATTCTTATATCGATGATCGAGGGAATCTTGTGTACACGGATGACTCCGCTACGATCCCGGTAAAATATCGATCGAAAGTACAGACGCATGAGCAGCCTGATTCCGTTTCGAAAACTCAGTCTGCGATGCAGTCGATGCAACAGAAATTCAGAGAGCACGCCAAGAATTATTATGGATGGAGCATGCCGTCGTTCCACTTCGCGATGGAAGGGCTGACCCCGGCTCAATCCAAGATCGTGACCTATGCCGGCGCCGCGGCGGTGGTGTTGTTGCTGATGATGTATCTCAGCGCGAGTCAGTTCCTGAGGATGTTAGGATTGTTCCTGCTCATCGTGATTGGAATCGGAGCCCCGTTGCTGATCTATGTGAGTGATAGTGGTCCAATGGATACCATGAAGAAGAAAGCGGTCTCGTCCGGACAAGCGCAACAAGATCGACTTCAGCAAGTCCCGCGGTAAGCCCCTCTCTTTCGGTGTCTCTTCCGAACCTTACTCCGCATACTTGGGAACCGGTATTGATTTGGATGGTGGCTTGAGGGGATCAGGTTGTTTGTCGAACTGGTGAGAGTATGGGTTCGGAATCCGTTCATGAGTATGCCGTTGCCGGTGGGTCACCAACTGCAGGCTCTGGGTACTGATCTCCACACGGTCGATCAAGGCCTCACTCGTTAAGCGATCGGGAAGCCCTTGCATCGAGAATAGTTGGTAGCAGAGCGTCCAATCGAGCTGTTCTTTCCCTTGCTCCCTCACAATGAAACGGGCATCGGATGAAGCGGGGCCTTTGCACAACAGCACCCAAATATTGGATCGAAAGGCGGGGTTGGACGGATCAGTCGAAGGACGAAACTCCGGAATCAAGCCGGGGAGTCGAGTGATCGGCATGGCCGAGGAAAATTCGATGTCCACCAGCCGTACGGTCAGCGGTCTGTTCTCATTGTGATCATTCGGATCGACCGCGTAGCTGAAGGAATAGCGGATCTCGATGCCCTCACGACTAAATGTATAGACATCTTCGCCGTTTTCAGGCGACACGAGTTTACTGAAGTACGTCGACCAATCGGTAATCGGATAATAGGTGAAGACGCGCAGGGCGGATTTTCGGTCCCGCACGGCCTGCGGCCTGCCGAGTCGTTCATGCAACTCCTTCTGAGAGAGTCCCAAGAAACCGTCCTCAAAATAAGGGGCGGCAGCGGCCGACGAAGGGAGCGTCTCAAGGAAGGCGAGGCCGAGAAGAAAGTGCAAGGCTCCGGCACGTAGGATGGTGCACACGCGCATGAGGTGGCATCGTAGCCAGGCCGCTGAATTCATGTCAAGGAACGAGTGTGCTTGCTCGTTCCGAAGCGGTTCCAGTATGATCGCGCACAGCCGATCGGAGAAACAGCCCGGTGATTTCAATAGGGTGATTATGCCGATATCACACGAGAGTTCCATAGCAGCGCTCTTGCGGGAGCGTATCCTCATCCTCGACGGAGCGATGGGCACGATGATTCAGCAGCGAAAGCTGGACGAGGCGGCCTTTCGAGGGGAACGGTTCAAGGATTGGACGAAAGATCTCAAAGGTCACAACGATCTCTTGAATCTCACGCAACCGTCGATCATCGAGGACATTCACCGACAGTATCTGGAGGCCGGCGCGGACATTATCGAGACCAATACCTTCAATTCCCAGACGATCTCGCTTGCCGATTACAAGATGGAGACGCTGGGGTATGAACTGTCCAAAGCCGGCGCAGTGTGCGCCAAGCGGGCCGTGGCGACGGTGCAGCGAGCGCAACCCGGACGGCGTTGTTTTGTCGCCGGCGCCATCGGACCGACGACCAAGACCTCGTCGATTTCTACCGATGTGAACAATCCGGCGGCTCGAGGGGCGATCTATGAAGAGTTGGTGAATGCCTATGGCGAGCAGGTGCGGGGCCTTTTGGACGGCGGTGTGGATCTGCTGCTGGTGGAGACGATCTTTGACACGTTGAACGCGAAGGCCGCCTTCTTTGCGATCCAGCAGGCGTTTGCGTCCGGCGCGCGACGGGTTCCGATTATGGCGTCGGTGACGTTCATTCAGGCCGGCAGTAATCGCGGGGTGACCGGGCAGACCGTCGAAGCCTTCTGGAATTCGATCTCCCATGTGCCGTTGTTGAGCGTCGGGATGAATTGCGCGCTTGGCCCGAAAGAGATGCGCCCGTTGATCGAAGAGTTATCGCAGATCGCGCCGATCTATGTCAGCGCCCATCCCAACGCCGGCCTGCCGAATCCGTTGTTGCCGACGGGGTTTCCCGAAACGCCGGAAACCTTGGCGCCGCAACTACGCGAATGGGCCGAAAACGGGTGGCTGAATATCGTCGGCGGCTGCTGCGGCACCACGCCGGCTCATATCAAGCGCATTGCCGAAGCCGTGCGCGGGGTGAAGCCGCATGCGCTCTCGAAGGTCGAGCCCTATACGCGATTGAGCGGCCTTGAAGCCGTCACCATCAGGCCGGATTCCAATTTCGTCAATGTCGGTGAGCGAACGAATGTAACCGGGTCGCCGGCCTTTGCGAAGCTGATTCTGGCCGGTGATTACGAGGCGGCGTTGTCGGTGGCGCGTCAGCAAGTCGAGGGCGGAGCCCAGATTGTCGACATCAACATGGACGAAGGCATGCTCGATTCCAAGGCGGCCATGGAAAAGTTCCTTCGCCTGGTCGCGTCGGAGCCGGATATCTGCAAAGTACCTATTATGGTCGACAGCTCCAAGTGGGAGGTGTTGGAGACCGGCCTGAAGAATATCCAGGGCAAAGCCGTCGTCAACAGCATCAGCTTGAAGGAGGGCGAACAGAAATTCATCGACCAGGCGACCCTCATCCGTCGCTATGGCGCGGCGGTCGTCGTTATGGCGTTCGATGAGAAGGGCCAGGCCGACACGCTTGAGCGGAAGCAGGAGATCTGCGCGCGCTCATACAAGATCCTCACCGAGCAAGTCGGATTTCCGCCGCACGATATCATCTTCGATCCCAACATCTTGACCGTCGCAACGGGGATCGACGAGCACAACGACTATGCGATCAATTTCATCGAGGCGACGCGCTGGATCAAACAGCATCTACCGGGTGCAAAGGTCAGCGGGGGGATCAGCAATATTTCCTTTTCATTTCGAGGCAACCATGTGGTGCGGGAAGCGATGCACGCCGCCTTCCTCTATCACGCCATCAAGGCCGGGTTGGATATGGGCATCGTGAATGCCGGCCAGTTAGCGGTGTATGAGGAGATTCCGAAAGACTTGCTCGAACTGGTCGAGGACGTGTTGCTCAATCGTAGGCCCGATGCCACCGAGCGTCTGGTGAATTTCGCCGAGACGGTGAAGACGAAGGGGAAAACGGCCGTCAAGGACGATGCGTGGCGGCAGGGGACGGTTGAGGAGCGGCTCTCCCATGCGCTCGTCAAGGGCATCACCGACTACATCGATCAGGATACGGAAGAGGCGCGTCGGAAATACCCAAAGCCGCTGGAGGTGATCGAAGGCCCCCTGATGGCCGGGATGAACGTCGTCGGCGACCTGTTCGGGTCAGGCAAGATGTTCTTGCCGCAGGTCGTGAAGAGCGCGCGCGTGATGAAGAAGGCGGTAGCCTATCTCATGCCGTACATGGAAGAAGAGAAAAAGCGGTCCGGCAATTTCAAGGCGCAGGGGAAGGTCCTGCTCGCGACCGTGAAGGGCGATGTGCACGACATCGGAAAAAACATTGTCGGGGTCGTTCTTGGCTGCAACAACTATGAGGTCATCGATCTTGGCGTGATGGTGTCCTGCGAGAAAATTCTCGCCGCGGCTCGAGAGAACAACGCCGACATCATCGGCCTGAGCGGGCTTATTACGCCCTCGCTCGACGAAATGGTCCATGTGGCGAAGGAAATGACGCGCGAGGGGTTCGATGTGCCCCTCTTGATCGGCGGCGCGACGACCAGCAAGGCCCATACCGCGGTCAAGATCGCTCCCTCCTATGCGCCGGGCGTGGTGCACGTGTTGGATGCCTCTCGCGCGGTGGGTGTCGTGGGGAGTTTGGTGAGCCAGACCCAGAAGGAAGGTTTCGTTCGGCAAGTGCGGGACGACTATGCGCGGATGAGACAAGCGCATCAGGATCGAGGAGCCAAGCCGCTTCTCACGATTGCCCAGGCGCGCGCCAATCGGTTCATGCCCGACTGGGCGAGCGTCGATATTCCCATGCCGACGGCGTTGGGCGTTCGGACGATTGCCGATCAACCGCTGGTCGAGTTGATCCCCTACATCGACTGGTCGCCCTTCTTCCATACATGGGAACTGAGAGGGCGGTATCCGACGATCTTTGACGACCCGACCGTCGGCCCTCGGGCGAAGGAACTGCATGAGGACGCGAGACGCCTCCTGGATGAGATCGTTCGCAAGAAACAACTTAACGCCAAGGGTGTCTATGGGCTCTTCCCAGCGTCGAGCGTGGGGGATGATATCGAGCTCTATCGGGATCCGTCTCGGAAGACGGTGCTCGCCACAATCCATCATCTTCGACAGCAATCGGGGAAGCCTTCCGACCAGTCCAATCTCGCACTGGCCGATTACGTCGCGCCGAAGGAATGCGGTCGTCAGGATTACATCGGAGCGTTCGCCGTGACGACCGGCATCGGGATGGATGAACTCTGTCGGGAGTTTGACAACGACCATGATGATTATAATTCGATCATGGCCAAGGCCCTCGCGGATCGACTGGCCGAAGCCTTTGCCGAATGTCTCCATAAGCGAGTCCGAGAAGAGTGGGGATACGGCACATATGAACAGCTGACGAATGACGATCTGATTCGAGAGAAATACCGTGGCATCCGTCCGGCGCCGGGATATCCGGCTTGTCCGGACCATACGGAAAAGCGGCTGCTGTTCGATCTCTTATCGGTGGAGGTGAATGCCGGCATTACCCTGACGGAAAGCTACGCGATGCTGCCGACCGCGTCGGTCAGCGGATTTTATTTCGCCCATCCGGACGCGAAGTATTTCGCGGTCGGAAAAATCGGGAAGGATCAAGTCGAAGACTATGCCCGCCGCAAGGGAATGGATCTGCGCACGGTCGAGCGATGGCTTTCGCCGAATCTGAATTACGAGCCTGAATGATGCGTGGTTGAGCCCAGTAGCCAAGGCGCTTTCTCTTCAACTATATCTTTCCCTACAATAGCGCCTCACGAATGGAAACCAGGAGCGTCTGATGCAGGCTCGTATTCTCATTGTCGACGACGACCACGATATCCTTACTGCGCTCAAGAAGCGGTTGATCTGGATGGGGCATGAGGTGCTCACGGCTGAGGACGGCGAGCAGGGGCTGAGGCTGGCGGCAGAGGAGCAACCGGATCTGATGCTGCTGGATATCGAACTGCCGGGACTCAGCGGACTCGATGTGCTCAAACAGCTCGGTGAAAAACGTTCCGGCACTCCGCCACAGACTGTCCCGGAAGTGATCGTCATCACGGCATTCGGGACGATCGATCGAGCCGTAGAGGCGATACGGCTCGGGGCCTGCGATTTCCTGACAAAGCCGTTTGAACCCGATCACCTCTCCGTTGTGATTGAGAAGGCCATGGCACAGATGGCCCTTACGCGTCAGATCGGTCTCCTGCAAGCAGAAGTGGGGGGGCGGTATGAACATGTGGTCGGGCAGAGTCCGCGCATGGTTGAGCTTTTGGACACGGCGCGGCGCGCCGCCGGTTCGTCTGCCACGGTGCTCTTACTGGGGGAAACAGGGACGGGTAAGGAAGTGATGGCGCGCGCGCTGCATCGGTGGAGCCCGCGCGCCTCGAAGCCGTTTGTCGTCGTGAACTGCGGGGCGTTCCCCGAAAGCTTGCTGGAAAATGAGTTGTTCGGACATGAGAAGGGGGCCTACACCGGAGCGGTGAAACGCGAACCAGGCAAAATCGAAGCGGCGGAGGGCGGGACCGTCTTTCTCGATGAGATCGGCGATATGCCGGCGGGACTCCAGACGCGGCTGCTGCGCTTGTTGCAGGATCAGGAGTTTTACCGTCTGGGCGGGGCGCAGCCGATCCGCACGGATGTGCGTTTTGTGGCCGCGACGAACAAAGATCTGAAAGAGGCCATTCAGGATGGACTGTTCCGCGAGGATTTATTTTACCGCCTCAACGTGATCTCGCTTACCCTCCCGCCCTTGCGCCAGCGAGTCGATGATCTCCCACTCTTGGTGGAGTATTTTGTCCGCCGACATGGGGCGACGATGGGCCGGCGATCGTTCGTCGTGAGTCAGGATGCGCTGGACCTGATTTGTGAGTACCATTGGCCCGGGAACGTGCGGGAGTTGGAAAACGTCCTGATCCGGGCCGTCACCCTGTGTGAAGGGGACTGTATCGAGCCTCAACATCTCGGCATCGCGATTCGAAGGAAGTTGCCGGTTGAAACAAACTTATCGGAGGAAAACAACCTGAGCTACCATGCCGTGATGGAACTGTACAGCCGGAAAGTGATTGAGGAAGCGTTGCGGCGAACAGGGGGGAACCAAACGAAAGCGGCGGAGCTGCTGGGCTTGCAACGGACCTATCTGACCAGGCTCATGAAACAGCGAGGCGTCACCATGAAGCCTCCCGCCGCCTGATCGTCTCTTTGTGACAACCTCATGCTCCAGGCGCATGGGCGATCGGAGCATATTGAAGCAACGGCAGTTCCTGTTTCGAGACAGCCGGCTGCAGGGTGAAGTAAAAACAGCTCCCTTTCCCGAGAGTGGTCTCAACCTCGAGCCGGCTGTGATGCAGCTCGACGAGTAACTTGGCGATCGTCAATCCAAGCCCAGCGCCCTTTGCCTGCTTTGGCGTAGCGGCGGCCCGATAGAACGGTTGAAAGACTTTCTCGATTTCCTCCGGAGCGAGACCCGGGCCGACATCCCGCACGGAGATTTGGATCTCGCGGCCCCGCCGCGAAGCGATCTCAACGTCGACTGTTGAGTGCGGCGGGCTGAATTTGATGGCATTGTGAATGAGATTGAGGATGATCTGGTGCAACTTGTTGGGATCGCCTGACACGGATGGCAGGTCGGATGGGAGGGAGATCACGATGCTCACTCGGCGTTCGGACGCGAGCGGGTGAAGATCCTCGACTGCCTTGGCGATCACGTTCCCCAGAGCCACCGGCTCCGGACGCAACGACGCTTGGCCCATCTCGATGGTGGAGAGATCCAGCAGCTCATCGATCAATTTCTGGAGACGCGAAAGGTTGGCCTCGACACGGGCTAGCGAGCGACGCTGATCGTCGGTGACGGTTCCGTCGATGCCATCCTGCACATTCGCCAAGTGGACCTTCATGGATGTCAGCGGTGTGCGGAGCTCGTGGGATGCCGTGGAAACGAAAAAGGATTTGCGTCGGTCGAGTTCTTGAAGTTTGGCGTTCGCGGCGACAAGCTCCTGTGTGCGCGTCACAATGCGGTCCTCCAACGTGTGGGTCAGTTCACGCAACTCGTGCTCGCGCGCTTGCAATGTCATGGCCATGGCATTAAAGACACCCGTGAGGGTCCCGATTTCATCGCCCGTGCGCCCCGCGACAGGCGGCACGGTTTCTCCGGCGGTGAGCTGGGTGGCCGCTTGCGTCAGCTCTCGCAACGGCGTGGTGATGCGGCGGGCCAACAGCAGCGCCATCAGCAGTCCGGCGGCCATGATGCTGATGGTGATCGCGGCCGCCTGCCACAATAATTGGCGCAAGACGTGCTGAAGGCGCGAGGTCGACAGTCCGACTTGCACCAGGGCCGGAGCGAGAGCGCGCTGGATCTCTCCCGCAAGCGGCCCGTCTCCTCGTTCATCCAATGTCAGACTCAGGGCAGGGTCTCGTGGGGTCATGAAGGGGCGTTGCGGAACGCGAACGATGATGTCGTACACGATGGGAAGTTCGAATCCGCCCGCGACACTCAGCAATTCTTCCAGGGTGAATTCAATGTTGTGACGAAGCAGGGGCCGGTCGTCCTTGAGCTGGACGGCGCTGATGAGCGGAGCATCGGAATCAGTGTGAAGCCGAGGAGGCCACGTCACGCTCGTCAAAGAAAACTGACGCCGGCCGCTCGGCTGAACGGAGAACTGCTCCGCCCACATGCCTTTGCCGAACCCCGTCTGAAGTTCCCCGCCGGAAGAAAGGACGGCTGCGTAGGCCACCGGATCGACAGCGAGAATTTCTTGAACCAGATGACTCAGCCGCTGGGTGTCGCCGGCTACGAGGCTCAATCGACCCATGTGCGCGAGATGTTGCGCGAGGAGCGTTCCGCTTTGTCTCAGGCCTTCGGCAACCGATCGCACTTGCTGGTGAATAAACAGCCAGCCTAAGACGAGACAGGCGACAACCAGAATGACGGACATACTGAGGACGAGCTTCGTTCTGAGGGCGAACGAAAACAGAGAGCGGCGCGGAGTCAGGACTTCAAACATGGCAGCTCGCCTAGAAACCGGCAAGTGGTCGGGGTCCTTTCGATGCGCGCTAGGGAATCAAATCCGACGCCGGACCTGGTTTCCGGGCTATCGCCCCTGGTCCACCAAAACGCTGATGCGCGAGGCGCATGGTCTCAGGAGAGGGAGACAGGCCCAAATATTCGGCGGAACTCACGTTCACGGCTAATTGCGGCTGTTCGGGCGCCTGCATGGAACTCGTTGCGGTGTTGGGTTCCTTGAGCCGCGTCTGCGCGATCCGCGCGGCTTGCTGCCCCACCGTCCAAGCATCGACCACCAGCGCGCCCAGCGCTCCTTGTTGGACCAGCGTGGACGAGAAGGTAAAGAGGGGCACTTTCGCGTCAAGCGTCGATTCCAAGTAAAACGGAATGGCCGATTCGGAGATGACGGTCTGATCCTGAATCAGCCAGAGCGCGTCGATCGCGGGCAGTAAGTTTCGAACCGCTTGGGGAATATCGTCTTGTCCGCGGATCGCAACGGCCACAAGCTCAAGCCCCTGCTGTTTCGCGGCGCGATGCGCGTCACGGATAAAGGTCCCGCTGTGTTCTTCGTCGTAGAGCACACCGATCCGTCGGCGATGGGGTATGACCGAGCGAAGCGCGGTCAGTTGAGTTTCCGGCGGGGTGCGGACCGCAATCCCGGTCATGTTCGAGGCAGGGAGCCCATGCGCGTCAGGGTTGAGCACCAGGCAGAACACCACCGGCTGGTCGAAAATTTCCAATTTCGCGGCGATAGCCGCCTTGAGTCCGACAGCCAGGATCAGATCGGGAGGCGAGGCGCGCAAGGACTTGCCGATTTCCCGTCCTCGTGTCAGCTGGCCGCTGAGGTTGTACTCCTGCACCTTGGTTGTCGCGGGGATGGCTGCTTTGAAGCCTTGAACGGCTTGTTCGTAGTAGGGCAGCTCCGAAGATTGAAGGATGACAATCTCTGTGGCATCCACGAAGCTCGATAGGCTCGTAAGCCACAGTATGACGAGAAGAGAAAAGACGGGCAGCATAAGGTCACCACGCTTTATCGGCCACGGACCATCATAACGCATTCTCTCCGAGGACTGCCAACATCCTCAACCTCGAGAGTGCGATGAAGATGAATAATTAAGCAACTCTTGGGCCAGGGAATCTGTGCGACATCTGGTTTACAACTTCACCGTGAGCCACCCCATCACCCGGGAACCGAGAAGATCGCCCAGTGGGTGTTCACGATGGTTGTCATTGAGGGCATTGAAGACCGAAAGCGCCAGCTCAGCTTCCCGTACGTTGTCGCCAGATCGTTGTTGCCAGATGAGGTAGCCAAAACGGAGGTTCAGTAAGTTATAAGCGGGAACATGTTCTTGGGGAATGATAGCCCCGGTGGGGAAAAATGGAGCGAGATTCGTAAAGGCATCAGCTAAGGGATAGGATGCGGCACCTACGTGGTGGTAGAGCACCTCTCCGGTAAATGGATGCCATGTCACACGGAGTCCGGCATTGACTTTGTGGTGTGGAAACCCGTGCCGGCTGTATCCACTGGAGCTTTGTCCGATCTCCTGATATGCATAGTTGGCAAATCCCGACAGCCAGGAGGTCATCAAGACCTCAACCCCCATTTCTCCACCGTACACATCGGCCACGCCGCCATTCACCGGACGCACCGGATTCAAATGATTACCGGTCGGATTCCGAAAGGCAATTAGATCCGAAATGTGGTTGTAGAACCCCGTCAGTCTGGTCCGTAATCGATGCTCCCACCACCAGCCTTGGTAGCCCACTTCATAGGAGATGATCTGTTCTGGCTTCACGTCGGCTGTGCCCGTAACGACGGTAATCTGAGGTGGCAAGGCGGGAAGGGTGACAGGGTTTAGTAGACTGAGGCTAGCCTCAGTCGTGGTCGGCGGACGATAGGCGACCGAGGCGGACAGCCGAAGCGCATGGTTCGCATTCATATGATACACGAGCGCACCACGAGGAGAGAGGGTGGGGGCAAGGAAGGTCTCAAGGTCATAGCGCAGTCCGGCGCTCAGCTCCAGGGAAGGAAGCACCAGCCAGTCTCCCTGGGCATAGAGTCCTAGACGATTTTCCGTTGTGCGCCTTGTAAGAATGTTCGAGGAGTGAAGGATGTGACGGAAGTTTGCACCGATACTTAGGTTAAGTGTCTGAAACGGTGCCAAGCGGTATCGTGTCTCGAAGTCATAGGTATTAAGGTGGTGTTCCTGGTCTGTTCGTCCAAAGCGGTCGGTTTGAGTGAGAAGCGGCACCAGCGTTGGAAATATTCGCGGACTACTTTCTGAGAAGAGCCCGTTCCACCAGCCGCGGACTAGGAGCCTATTCTGTTCATAACTGACAAGTGCATAGGCCTGAGAAAGATGATTATCTGAAGTGGAAATTTGGTTCACGAACCCACTATAGGGGCTTGATCGTCCTAGCCCTGTCTCGGCTCGGATCTTTCCATCTCCTGACAGGCGATATTCGGCTAGCCCACCAATTCGTTGGCCACTCAGTGCTGGCGCGTCGTGGTTAGACCAACGTTGGGCCTGCTCGTGTCCGCCTGATATACGGTAGCCCCAATTTCCAATAGTTCCCGCTTGGACCGCGCTCGTGAGTAACGTGCCCACTTGACCACCTGCCACCTGAAGTGTGGTTCCTTTCAATTCTTCGGGAGATTTGGTGATGATGTTCACGACTCCGTCAAAGGCATTGAATCCATACACAGCCGATGCTGGGCCCTTCAGGACCTCAACTCGTTTGATCTCGAGCAGTGATGTGGGCAACTGTTTCCACAAGGTGAGACCAGCTTGGTCAACATAGATGGAGCGGCCATCAATCAGGACCAAGAGCTTATTGGCCGCCAGCTGATTATTTCCGCGCACACTGACGTTGAAATCGACCGCGTTCGTTTGCATGACTTCCATGCCAGGGACTTGCCGCAGCAGAGTCGGGATATCGGTTGCCCCTGAGTTTGCGGATATCTTCATCGGTGATGACGTAGACATCCGATGGGGCTTTAGAAATCGGTTGTTCATACCTGCTCGCGATGCTGACGGTTTCTTCTTTTAGGTAGAGCGATTCTTCGTGGAGCTGCTTTTCAGTTGCTGAAGAAGGACGAGGGATTGAGAACAAAGGCTCAGCCCAGCCGTCGAGCGGACCACTCCACCAACAGACGGCAATCAGGACAGTTCGTAACCATTTCATACACATTCAGAGGAGAGGCTCGACTTGTAGTAGGGTGCTGACACCTTTCCTATGGTTAAGCAACGAATTCGATCGAAAGATTCGCAAAACTCCGGGAACGGGTCCGGGAATTTACAGTAATTCGAGGGAGGTTGCCATGGTTAGGAATAAATAGCGTTTGGCTACAGAAGTTCACTGGATGTTCGCAATCGTCTCACAGGAACCGATCCGGAACATGAACCTTTCTTCCAGGTGAATCGAATCAGATACCGAATCTATTTCGATACATTTCACCGAGGAAGCGATTTTTTTGCCCTGTGACATGGTTGCTCTTCTAGCCAGGACGCGTCTCGTTGATCTCTCCCGTTGGCGTTTACGCGCGTGGTGTCGGCGGTTTGAGCCATCAGTGCACATCATGATAATCGGTAAGATCTGTGAAGGATCGAATGAGGATTTCTGGCATGAGACTGGCAGTGCATTTACCTTTATCAATCCCAGGCCGCAGCCGGACTGGATCGCCCTATCCAGCCCATATCCTTGTGAGGCTCCGACCTGGACCGGCGAGTCCGGCGGTGGTTTCCCCGTCTCACTGCCGGGCGTCGTCGTGATTCGTGGTAAGGACATGGGGAAAGAGGATGTCGCTGGGACTTATCGTCTGGGCGTGTGGGCCACAGGTTCGCCGACGGACGTATTCTAGAAAAGGGGATCAGGTCGCATGACGGTGAAGGGGTTCATTATGGAAGACGACCATGGGAAGGAATTCGTCGTGGTATGCGAGAAGCCGTATAGGCAGCCGGGAAAAGTCTTCGCGCTCAGGGGCTGGCAACGACGGCGGATGGTTCCGCTGCAATGTACAGGGCAAGAGCTTCGTCAAATCACCGGGGGAGTGCTGATGACACTCGATGACTTGTGTCAAAGCCTCCGGAGCGTATGAGGACGGTGGTTATCCTAGGGGTCTGCCTCGGGCCCCTCAATGAAAGGAGTGGTATCGCATCATGGTATGGACACAAAGCATGTGGACGATGAGCGTCAACCTCATGCGGGTATGTGCGCTGCTGGTCGTCTGCGGTGTTGTCCTGGCGGCGCAGGCGCAGGCGGATTTCCCCACCGTGCCGAAGGAAACCTACGAGGCCTTGAAGATTGATCGCTCAGCCTCGCCGAAGGAACTGTATGAAGCGTTGGTCAAGCGGTATATGGATCCGGCGCAGCAGGGCGTGGGAAAAGGGAAATACGGCGACTATTGGCAGCCGGTCTCCTTCAGTAAGTATTTCGATCCCCATACCTTCTATAAGCCCCCCCAGGCGGTGAAAGAAGTCGCCAGCCGTGAGCAGTGCGTGAAGTGCCACACGGATGAATCACCCGGATGGGTGGCGGCCTGGAAGAAGAGCACCCATGCGAATCTGGACAAGATCCGTAAGCTGACCCCGAAAGATGAGACCTTCTATAAGAAGGCGAAGCTGGAAGCGGTTGAAGCCAACCTCCGCTCGATCGGGAAGCTGGGCAAGGGGGAGAACCTGAAGGAAGTCGGCTGTATTGATTGTCACTTCGACATCAATACCAAGAACAAGGCCGATCACCGGAAGGATATCAAGCTGGCCACCGCCGATACCTGCGGGACCTGTCACCTGCAAGAGTTTGCCGAGCGCGAATCCGAGCGGGATACGATTACGTGGCCGAAGGATCAGTGGCCCAAGGGACGTCCGTCCCACGCATTGGACTATAGGGCCAATGTGGAAGTGGAAGTCTATGCCGGGATGCCGCAGCGAGAAATCGCCGATGGCTGCACGGGTTGCCACGTCAATCAAAATAAGTGCGATACCTGCCATGCGCGGCATGAATTCTCGGTGGCGGAATCACGCAAGCCGGAAGTCTGTGCGCAGTGCCATAGCGGGGCCGACCACAACAACTGGGAAGCCTATTCACTCTCCAAGCATGGGTTGAAGTATCAGCGCGCTAAAGATCACTGGAACTTCAATATCCCCATCAAGGAAGCCATCGCGAAGGGCGCCGAAACGGCCCCAACGTGTCAGTACTGCCACATGGAATATCAGGGCAAGATTGCCCACAACATCGTGCGGAAGGTCCGTTGGGCGAACTATCCGTTCGTGCCGGGCATTCGGGAGAACATCAAGACCGAATGGGCCGACAAGCGGAACGATGCCTGGGTGAAAACCTGTACCCAGTGTCACTCCGAGACCTATGCCCGCGCGTGGTTGGAGTTCATGGATAACGGAACCTTCTCAGGTATCGATAAGTACGACGAAGCCCATCATGTCGTCGAGGAGCAGTATAAGTCCGGGCTGTTGACCGGTCAGAAGACGAACCGTCCGGCACCACCGGCGCCGGAGACGGATGGCTTTGAAAAGTTCTTCCAGATCTATTGGTCGAAGGGAAACAATCCAGCGGCCAATGAATTGAAACTGTTCGAAATGGCGGAAGACCACTTGGTGCAATTACACGTCAGCTTGGCGCACCAGTATTGGGGCTATACCTATACGGTGGGTTGGGCGGCGATGAATCGGGCCTATGTGGAAATCATGGACGATGATACGCGCCTTAAGGAAAAGCTGGATCTTCAAGCGCGGGTGGCCAAGCTCGAAGGCCAGATGAAGCATAGTCTGCTGGATCTCGATACGGAGACCGGCAAGATCTCGCTGGGCGGGATCGGCGGCGGCATGATGCTCGCCGGGACCCTTGCCCTCGCAGGGTGGCGGCGTCACAAGAAGTAGCAGTGAGCGCGACGCCGTCCCTGAGCGAATCGGTATCACGTCCGTCAGGGACTAAGATCCTCCCGTCACTAGGGTTCCTCCTGGTGACGGGAGGGCTGTTTCTGATGGACGCAGAGTCGTTGCTTAGTCAGGGCGTGGCTGAACCTTTCCAATGTTGCCCTAGTGACGATTACGGTGGCGAAATGTGGCGTACAGGATAGAGGCGTGAGCGAAGTATCCAGAAATTGTGCTACAGACCCTGCGTTTTTGGCGAGTATCAGGTAGGGCGCGGCGTCGATTCAGGCTCAACCAGCAGCCGTGCCGGCCATGCTCCCTCTTTTATTCACGAGCCAACCCCTCAAGAAAGACCTTTCAGCAATGTGGAAGGTTATTTGCGAAACACGTCCGAGCCGATCTATCGGCTGTTCGTATGGATATCGCTTGATGGAGCAATTGATTCGAATGCAAGAACGAGCTCGTGTAGTTCTGATCGACCAGTCGAGTGTCGTGCTTGAAGGGCTCCAGGTGGCCCTGTCAAAGAGCAGTCGTATTCTTGTCGCTGGCACCGCGCACACCGAACAGGAGGCCGTCGCTCTGGTACGGACCTGTCAGCCGGATGTAGTGATTTTGGATATTCGAGTGGGGCATGCGAGCGGCATCACTCTCTGCGGGGTCATTCGCGAATCGTATCCGAACACCGCCGTTCGCTTCTTCACCGGCGAGGACGACAGGCACATTCTGCAATCTGCCATCCTTGCTGGCGCTCAGGGCTACTTGCTGAAGAGTGCGTCGGAGGAGTCCATCGTGAAGAGCGTTGAAATCGTCGCAGCCGGCAAAGCAACCATAGACCAGCGATTGACGCCGCGGCTTCTGGCGTGGGTCCGGGATGGAAAACGGACTGCGCCACGCGAGCGAGTGGAAAATTACTCAAATGCCGACCGTCGAGTCCTCTCGCCCATTGCCGCGGGACAAAGCAACAAAGAGATCGCCCGAGAACTGAACATCACGCCGAGTGCTGTGACGGTTCGCCTCCGGACGGTCTACAAGCGGTTGAAGATCTCAAGGAGATCGGAAGCGGTGAGATACTTCGTGCAGTGGGAGAAAGGACTGTCTGGGCGCACGAACTATTCTTCTTAACGGCTATCTCATCACCATCGGTTCTAGACCGAGTCAATTACCATATTGACTGATTGCCTTCCTGAAGGATCGCTTCACAGCATACGGTTCTAGATTTGATGATGTGAATCGAATTAGATACTGAATCAATTTAGATACTGAATCTATTTAGATATATTTGGCGCCTGACGATCATTCCGCTTGCCTGGTTGGCTTTCCGAGAGTTGAGGCACCATACCAGGCAGGTAATGAATACCGTATCAAAACTACTGATTGGCTGCGTTGCTCGACCAAGGGGAGATCCGTTTTGGAGTAGGACATTTTCGATGGCACCCGGGTATTGCATGCAGGAATGAAATTCGCATCGGAACTACGGGACTACCACTGGTTTACATATTAGCTCACGACGGATAGTGAACGTTGCTCTCTTGCCGAATCTTTCGAGACCGAATCCCATGAATAGCCCGTGCTTCGCCGACGTCATGAGGCATTGGTGCAATGGATGGCTGTTTATGAAGGATGTGAAGCCATGCATCCTAACGCACGTCTCCATGTCTATCGGAGCCTGTGCGCTGCTACTGGCTTTCGGAGGCTGCGGGTCATCGGTATCGGATCAGGATGTGCGTGCCCGGTCGTTGCCGAGAGGAAGTACCGTCGAGGCCGGTATTGCACAGATACATGAGTCGCAGCCAATGGGCTCGACAACCATGCAGGAGCGCAAGCTTGAGAAGGTTCTATCTCGAGCCGGAGTCTCCGAGCAGGAAGAGAGTCCCACCCAGTCCTTGAATTCCTCCATTCCATCGTCTGTCGAGAAGGATCTCAGCTCCTCCAATGCTCGCGACCGGTACCGAGCGTTGGATCACTGGGAGTCAAAGGACAGCAAGGCGCCGCTCGATCCGGTATTCGATGCGATGGAGGATGACGATCCCGCCGTGCGGGCCAAGGCCACGGCGATTGTCGAACAATACTGGGCGGCGGAGCAGGAGAGGGAGAAACAATAGATCAAGAGGGAGGCTAGGCACGGAAGCGCATCTTGTTGTGAAACATGATCAGTGTGCCGAATTAGTGACCGTCCTCAACCAGGGCGGTATGTGGTGGCCTAGGTTCCAAGTCCTGGGCCGGTTCTTCAATCAATAGGGAGGCTGTGTTATGAAAATGAGTCGTGTATTACCCCTGGCCGCAGGACTGTTGCTGGGAGCGAGCCAGCTGGCGGTAGCGGCGAATCAGACGTTTGTCGTCAATGATACGCCAGGCCATTGGTTCGACGCGGGTTCCGCGTGGGACTTGGGAGGCACCCGGTCACTGGTTGTCGTGACTCCGGGCGATACGGTGTTCTTCACGCAGACACAAGGACCGAAGGCCGTGGAGAGCCGCCACACCGTGACCAGTCTGATCTGGCCGGCCGGTTCTCAAGCTTCCGAGCAGATCGATCAAGACAGCGCCAATATGCTGGACCATCAGGTTACGCTCCAGACGCCGGGCCTGCATGTCTTCGTCTGCAAGCTGCATCCTTACATGCTGGGCGCTGCCATCGTCGATGATCCCAACACGCCAGGGCTGGATCTCGGTGAAAATCTGGTCCTGTTAGGCGGACCAGGCGGAACAGTCCCGTTCCCCACTGTGGTTGGCGGCGCGCCGACAGATATTGCCCTGCGCGTTCTGCGAGCCTTCTTCATTGTGACCAATCCAGGCAATTGGAAAGACTACACGAAGGTCGGCACCCCGTACGAGCCGAAATATCCCGAGGTGCCGGTCAAGCTTGGTAGCCTCTCGATCGCCAACCTGAATACCGCCATGCAAGCCTATTTCGTGACGACCAAGCACATTGACGGTGGGGTCATTGAGAAGCAAGACAAGCCCAAGAAGAACGGCATCGGCGAGGTATGGGTCGATACCGCCTACGAATTGACGGCTGGGAAGCCGGAGCAGTTTCCCGGGACAATGACCGTGGTGTCGGCCACGGGCTGGGGCGTGAAGCGGAAGATTGCGTTGCCCGAGCAGAAGATGAACAATGGACACAACTTCTGGACCAGCCATGATCAGAAGGAGATCTATCAGACGGAATGGCACGGCAACAGTCTCTACGTGATCAATCGGCGGAACGGCACTCTCATGCAGGAGATTGATCTCGTCAACGGACCTGAGGTCAACGATCCCAAATTCAACGGCAAGAAATGCTATGACCCCGCCCATGTGATGACGCGGGTGGACACGCAGCAAGTGCATGCGGGGTGCAATGGTGACGATACCGTGGTGGAGTTGAATCGCGATCCCGCCACCGGCCTGCTGAGCATCAACCGGTTTATTCCGATGTCCATGGTCGCAGGGAGCAAACAGACCCAGCCCCATGCCCACTGGATGGGGTTCGACGGTAAGTCGATGATCACTCCGAATTCGAACACGGGCGACTCCACGCTCTATGATTTCAACAATAACGTCATTCTGGATCAAGAGCCGAGTGGCGTGTTGCCTATTGCGACCGGCATGATGCCGGATTCGAGCAAAAACTATGTGTCCAACTACCTGGGCCACACCATCTCGGTGATGTGTGGGCAGTATCCGAAGCCGGCGGGGAGCTGCGTTCCTGGGCAGAAGATCAAGGACATCAGCCTGCTCCTCAATGGGAACTATCATCCGGTCACCGGCGACATCACCGGCCCGATCGGTGGCTTTTCGGTCCAAACCCCGGTGAGCCCGGATGGGAAATTCGTGATTCAGGGCAATACGTTGACGGGGACGATCACCATCATCGATACGGCGACGGATACGCTGGTGAAGATGGTGCCCTGCGATCCTGGCTGCCACGGGGTGAACTTCGGCGCCAAGAAAGGTGGCGGGTACTATGCCTATGTCACCAGCAAGTTTGCCAACCGGCTGATCGTATTGGACTATGATCCCAACAATGATGGTAACGTCAATGACGCCGTGATCGCCGGGACCGTGGTGCTGGCGAACGACAATGTGCCGAAGGATGACCAGATCATCGGCAACAAGGGCTTTGGTGCCCAGGGTGTGCAACCGGTCCCCAACGTCTACAACGGTTGGGTGCAAGAGCTGCCGGTGGGGTACAAGGCTCAGCTCACGAGAAAACAGCGGAATCCAATCGGGCCACTTCCTGGCCGGAACCCGCATGACGAATAGGGCTGAGTGAAGAATAGGCCCCCTGGCCCCGCAATGTCACATCCCTGGTGACGATGGCTTGCCGCTATCGTCACCAGGGTCCCCTCTTGCCCTCTGCCCAGCTCGCCCGAAGCATTGTCCTGGCCTGGCGGAGGTGTTCTCGTCAAATCGATCAGAAACGTTGCGCCTCCGACGCGCTCCGTGGTCCGGTATGAGCCGGTGATGGTGAAGGTGGGTCTGACGGTTGTTGTGCGGAGGGAGATGTTAAGTCAGCCTACACAACTGATTTCAATAGATCGTCCTCGAATTCCGTTATCTTACTCCGCAGCGCATTCACGAGCTGTCGGTACCGCTCCTCGGCCCAGGCATTGAAGGACTCGGCGTTCGGGAACACGAGGTCCCAGGCCTTGGCGGCTTCCAGCATCAAGAGCTGCTGCGGCTTGTTGTGTCCGGGGAACAAGACGATGAGGACGGCGGAGTTCCCGGTCAGACTGATGTCGGTGAAGATGTGCAGGAGGGAGGTGGAGGGGAGCATGACTTCTCGCGAAGCGGCTTCAACGAGCGGTTGATAGAGACGATGCAGCAATTGCGCGGTGACCTCGTGTGGGTTGGCAGGGGTCAGCAGGCGAGGATTGGGCTTTTCTCCGAATAAGTTCTCGGTCAGATAGGTGGCTGCTTCCCAGGTCGGCATGGTGCCTGAGGCCACCAGTGCTTCGCAGAGGTAGGCGATCCAATTACGGTTCCGGAGACGTTTGCGAACGGCAGCCAACTTTTTCGCCATACTCGGCAATTCCTTCTTCCCATGGCCCCGATGGCTGTGAGTTCATCAAAGTCTTCGGTCGGTCGAAAAAGTATATCGGTGGTGTCACAGTCGGTCAACGAATTGCCGACAATCGAGCAATGGGTGGGGCCGGCTGAGAGACTTATGGTTGGCGGAAGGTATTGGAATGCACGCGGTCCGCATATTGATCATGGATGCGCGTCAGTTCCTCGTTCGAGGCGACGAAGATGTCCAGCAGCTCGGGATCGAAATGTTCGCTCCGGTGCTTGAGCATGAGCTCAATGGCATGACTGACTTCAAAGGCCGGCTTATAGACCCGTTGCGTGGTCAGGGCATCGAACGCGTCGGCAATCGCGGCAATGCGGCCTTCGATGGGAATGGCCTCGCCTTGTAATCTGCGGGGATACCCCGTCCCGTCGAAACGCTCATGGTGGGTGTAGGCGATGACGGCTGCGACTTTCAGCAGTTCCGCCTCCGACCCGCTGAGGATTTTGTACCCGATTTCGGCATGCTGCGCGATCACTCCGAATTCCTCCTGCGTGAATTTGCCGGGTTTCAGCAACACATGATCCGGGGTGCCGATTTTGCCGATGTCGTGCATGGGGCTGGCGGTCCGGATCAAGTCGCATCGTTCAGGCGATAAGCCGGCTTTGCGCGCGAGCATTTCACAGTAGTGACTCATGCGTTGAATATGCTGAGCGGTGGCGTTGTCCCTGAATTCCGCCGCAATGGCGAGCCGCTGAATGGTTTCCTCGCGAGATAGGCGGAGTTCTTTTTCACTCCGTTCGAGCCAGTCCAAGGCCTGCTGTAATGCGAGAGTTCTTGTTCGGACGACATCCTCAAGATTTTCGCGATGGAGACGGTTTTCCATCTCAAGCCGGCGGCGGCGGAGGGCATTGGCGACGTCGATGAGTACTTCATTGGATTCGAACGGCTTGACGATGTATCCGAACGCGCCACCGTCGAGCGCCGCGTTGGCCAGGACGGAGCTATCGAGGCCTGTGACCATGATGGCCGCTGTATGGTTCTGGTCCGAGAGAATGCTACGCACCAGGTCCATGCCGGATTCTCCCGGTAAATTGACATCGCACAGCATCAAGGCAAAAGGCTGGTCGCTCAGCTTTTGCCGGGCCTCTCGGGCATCGGCGGCGCAGTCGACCTCATACCCATGGGATTGCAGTAAATAGGCGAGGAGGCGCCTGATCGGTTCTTCATCGTCGACCACCAGAATGTTGCGATTGTCGAGCAAGGCTTGATGAGCGGTTTGGTTTAGCAGGATCGCCATGAGTCGGGTGTTCTTTGGATTGTCTGGGTCGAGAATCGTGTTGTTTCTTCTTTATCGGCTCATTGGCGATTAACCTGAGTGCCGTCAGACCTTCGTAGACGTGTGCACTTTTTGTGCCATTGCATTCCTCCGTGTCTTGAGCTATCGGCTCGTCTACCTATCAAGGTTGCGCGGGGGAAAAAGTCTGAATCCTTCCGCCTGGAACGGTTTTCATCGTGGGGCTGCCGCGATCAGAGTCAAACATCAGTGGTGCTCTCGAACGGCTATGCCTGTGTGATGTGCGGAATTCACCAAACGCGAGGGGCGGGATTTGTACAGGATGGGCAGGGGCATAGGGATGGTCCGACCCCTCAACAACGCCGACGATGCCGGGACAACCGATCGGTTTGCGCTTTCTTAGGGCCTTCACTATAATTCCGACCTTACTCTTGAGGAGGGGCGTACGAATGAGCGCAATTTCAGGGTTGGTCCGTTTCGATGGGCGTCGCCGAGATCAGGTCCGTCCCGTGAAAGTCACCCGCAACTTTACCAAACATGCCGAAGGGGCTGTTCTGATCGAAATGGGAGACACGAAGGTGATTTGCACGGCGTCCGTTGAAGAAAAGGTACCGCCTTTTCTCAAAGGCAAGGGGACCGGATGGGTGACGGCCGAATACGCGATGTTGCCGCGCGCAACTCATGAGCGATCGCCGCGAGAGGCGGTCAAGGGAAAGCAAGGCGGCAGAACTCTGGAGATTCAACGTCTCGTCGGACGGGCGCTGCGGTCGGTGACGGATATGTCGCAACTGGGCGAGCGGTCCATTTGGATCGACTGCGATGTGATCCAAGCGGATGGAGGCACCAGAACTGCCTCTATCACCGGGGCTTTTATCGCATTGGCCGATGCCTGTGCCGTGCTGAAAAAAAGGGATCTGTTGAAAAAGATTCCCCTGACCGACTATTTGGCGGCCATCAGCGTCGGAAAGGTCGGCGGAGAAGTCATGGTGGATCTGGCGTATACCGAAGATTCCATGGCGGAAGTGGATATGAATCTCGTGATGACTGGTCGTGGCCGGTATGTCGAGGTACAGGGCACGGCGGAACGCACCCCGTTCGCGAAGCAAGATATGGATGAGTTTCTGAATTTTGGCTGGCAGGCCATCCAACGATTGACCGCCATTCAGAAAGAGCTGATCGGTGCGCTCGACTAACCCGCATTATTCATGAGCGTTTCAACCGCAATCGCGAATTCGCTGCTGCGACAAGCCTTCGGCGGGCAAGCTCGCCCCTCGCAACCTCGACATACAGTTTCACGTATGCTTCGGCTCCTCGGGACTCCGCGTACCTGTCTCGCCACGCGACTGCGCGATTTCGTCACGAACCGTCATGAATAATGCGGGCATGAGACCGATCGAACAAATCCTCCTCGCGACCAGAAACCCGGATAAAGTCAGGGAGCTGACGGCTCTTCTCGGAGATCTTGGGATTCGCATCCGTACGCTGGTCGATTTTCACGCCGCGCCGGAAGTCGAAGAAGACGGCGCAACCTGCGAAGCCAACGCGCTGAAAAAGGCCGGAGTGATCGCCGCTGCGACAGGCGTTCCGTCGCTCGCGGATGATACAGGACTCGAAGTTGACGCGCTGGGGGGGAGGCCCGGTGTATTTGCGGCTCGATATGCGGGGGACGGCGCAACCTACGAAGACAACTGTCGGAAGCTGCTCAAGGAACTGCATGGCGTACCGCGAGCCAGGCGGACTGCCCGCTTCATAACCGTCGCCGCCTTGGCGATGCCGGGCGGAGATACTCGAGTCGCCATCGGAACTCTGGCTGGTGTCATCGCTGAAGCGTCGATTGGTATGCAAGGATTCGGGTACGACCCCGTGTTCTTCGTTCCGGAGCTGGGTCGCACGTTGGCCGAGTTGACGGCTGAAGAAAAAAACCGTATCAGCCATCGAGCCAAGGCATTTCGAGCCATGGCCGACATTCTTCGACCGTTTTCCGCAGGAACGTCGTGAGCTGCGTGGCGCGCTGGTACGGTATGCGAAGGCGGACATTGCCTGGACACCAATCGGAACATTCCTGTATATAAGGATCTGTAGTTTCGTGCCGCTTCGCTAGGAAGCGTGAAGGTGGAGAGTCCGTCGGGGCGTAGCGCAGCCCGGTAGCGCGCCTGCTTTGGGAGCAGGATGTCGGAGGTTCAAATCCTCTCGCCCCGACCAAACCGCACTTCGTGTGGGCCGTGCGCTGATCATCGCCGTATCGTGATTGACACGCACGGATAAACACCTCCTAGTGATTCGAATTTCCAATCGTGCTCGACACGGAGCCTCCTCTTCCATAAAGGCGACGGGATAAACCTCTTCAGTATCTTCTTTCATTTCTGCCTCGTTCGAGCTGTTCAACGCGAGCCGGTAGGTAGTAGAACCCATCCCGGCTCGCATCTAGATCTATTCCCCACGATGAAAACCTTTTGGTAAGGGATCAAAGCCGCACGCCTCACCACGATTACTCGCGCTCAGGGCGAAACGTCCCATACATAAAGAACAGCGCACCGATCACCAGCGCTCCAATGTTCAACAACATCAGCAGTATCATCACCTCTCACCCCCTTTCATGAAGAGTTCGTCGCGATGCTGCATCGCGCGAGATTGAGGCAAACCTATTTCCTCACGCGTCACGCCTCGCGCATGAACATCACCATCATCACCACTGCAAAAATGATCGCGCCCAAAATCGTCACCATGGCCATCTCATCACTCATCATATTTGTACCCGTCCTTTCTGTGCGTTTCGTAACGTGTGGTTCTCCGGATCTTGAGCCGTCATCGCTCGGAATCCCGTGATCCCACGGTGGCCTGATCCTTGTTGATGAGGAGTGCTGAAGCATTTTTCGGACCACAGCCGATCCGCGCATAAAGACTTGTAGTTGCATCACCTCTGTGATCCGCTCGCAGATCGGATCATTCGCTTCCGAATCCGAACGGATGCTAGGTGAATCGGATGTGATGCAGCGGGCGAGATGAATTGATTCTTGAACGACCGAGGAAACGGCACGCCGGCGGGCGACGGGTGTCCGCCGTTGTTCGGAGAGACGGAACTATGAGACGAACACTTGCCAGCCTTCAATCGGCAGGAGGAACAGGCGGCTTGCCGGGAATCTGCTTCTGCCGGAGCAATTTGGTCAAGTAGGTTCGTTGCAAGCCGAGTTCGGCTGCCGCTTTCGTCTGATTCCACCCGTTCCGACGCAAGGCTTCCTCAATCAGCTTCTGGCTGTAGGCATCCATGCTCTTGTGATATGAGAAAAACAGGATCTCGGTAGCGGGCTCTTGATTCACCGGAGGAGCGGCGATCGTTGACGTCGTGGAAGCCGTCAAGGCGAGGTGCTCCGGGTCAATCGTGTCGCCGGGGCATAAGATCATCGCGCGAGTGAGCACGTTTTCCAACTCACGGACATTGCCGGGCCAGGCGTACTGTTGCAGCGCCTGGAAGGCTTCGTCGCTGAGGGTCAAGCGTTTGCACAGGCCTATGTTGCTGGGACGGGTGAGAAAATGGTGGATGAGCGCGGCAAGATCGTCCATCCGTTCCCGCAGCGGCGGCAGAGCGACGGTAATCACGGCCAGGCGAAAATACAGGTCTTCACGGAACGTGCCTTGCTGAATGGCCTGTTTCAGATCTTTATTCGTCGCGGCGATAAACCGGACGTTGGTCCGGACTTCTTGCGTGCCGCCGACCCGGTAGAAGGTCCGGTCTTGCAGGACTCGCAAGAGATGGCTTTGCATGGTGAGCGGCATGTCACCGATTTCGTCAAGAAACAGCGTGCCTCCTTCGGCGATCTCGATTTTGCCGGGCTCCCGCTTGATGGCGCCGGTGAACGCGCCCTTCTCATGGCCAAACAGCTCGTTCTCCAATAAGTGTTCCGGAAAGGCGGCGCAATTCACGGCAATAAACGGTTTCGCGGAGCGAGGACTCCATCGGTGAATAGCGCGGGCGACGACTTCTTTTCCGGTCCCCGTTTCGCCGAGCAATAAGACGGTCGCGGAGGACGCCGCCGCCTGTTTGGCCACCGTCAGTTGTTCGCTCATCGGTTTGCTGGTCGAGACGATCGGTTCGAACTGATCATCAACCTCCTTGCGGAGCGTATCCACGTGTCGGTGGAGGGAGACGGTGGCCAAGGCCTTGTTGATGACGATGGCGAGGTGGTCCGCGGTGAACGGCTTCGGCACAAAGTCGAAGGCGCCAAGTTGCATGGCTTGTACGGCGAGTTCAATGGTTCCATAGGCAGTGAGTATGATGATCAATGGGGTGGTATAGGGGGGTGTGGGCTGGGGTGTCTCCTCGTTTCTGGGTTCACTCGGAATGGATGCCGCACCGATTTGCCTTAATACGTCAAGCCCGGAGATCTCCGGGATTTTCAAGTCGAGCAAGACGAGATCGGGCTCTTCTTCCCCGATCATGCGCAAGGCATCCTTGCCGTTCGTTGCCGTCAGGGGTTCGTGTCCCATAAAACTGACACGATTCTGCAGGCTCAGGAGGATATCGGGGTCATCGTCGACAACAAGAATTTTAGCGCGCATCGTCTGTCGCTCCTTTTTCAATAAACAACGTTATGCTCTCACACGATGGGGATGCCATCGGCCTGTCGAGTTGTTTCGCTCGACTCACCCTGTGATCCGGCGAGTGGGAGTGTAAAATAAAAACGGGACCCCACCTCCGGCCGGCTCTCCACCCAGATCTGTCCGCGATGCATGGTGACGAGTGTCTTTGTAATGCAGAGACCAAGTTGCGCGCCTTGCGATGTGGGCATGGCCGACGGCACTCTGGAAAACTCTTCGAAGATGTTCGACAGATAGGACGGGGCGATTCCGCAACCGGTGTCGGCGATACAGGTCTGTACGAAGCCCGGCGGCGACACGCGACACTCCACCGTCACACGACCCCCGGCTGGGGTGAATTTAATCGCATTGCCGATGAGGTTCCACAGAATTTGTTCCAATTTGTCGCGATCGCCTTGAACAAGTGGAAGCGACTCGGCCGGCGCGACGGCAAGGGTGACGGTTTTCTCCGCGGCCATCATCTGCAAGCTGTCAGCCGTGATCGTTGCGATCTGGTGGATGCAGACGTCCTCCAAGCGAAGCTGGATGTTTTTGGTGTCGAGGCGCGACCAATCGAGCAGTTGCACGATGATTCTCCCAAGCCGGGCGACGTTGTGTTCGATGCGGGAGAGGTAAGTGTGTTGTAGATCATTCAGCGGGCCTGTGACGCCGTCAAGCATGTTTTCTGAAAAGCTTCGAATCGCCGTCATGGGTGTTCGAAGCTCATGCGAAACGACGGAAAGAAACGTCGACCGGCGCCGATCATGTTCTTGCAGCCGGGTGTTGGCGCGCGAGAGCTCTTCGGTCCGTTGCTCGATGCGTTCCTCCAGATGCTGCGTCAACTCCGTCAAATCGGAATAGGCCTTGGCATTGTCGATGGCGGCCGCCACATGGCCGGCGATCGTCAGCAGAATATGGAGGTCCTCGTCGCTGCATTGCTGCACGCCTCGGCTACCTGCCAGATAGCCGAGGATCTTGGCATGGCTTTGCAGCGGCACGCACGCAACCGAGCGCGTCTTGGAACGGCGCAGCAATTCAAGCACCGGAGGGTGCACGCGTGACGTGACGGCTTCAATATCGTGGATCAGCAGTGGTTTGCCGTGAATGAGGAGATCGGCCGTGGTGCTGCCGTCATGCACTGGTATGTGTATTCGGCGCGCCGCATGCTCTATCTCCGGGGAAACGCCGATGATATGGGCGACGGAACAACTGTTCCGCTCCGCGTGGTAGAGCACGATCGCCATCTTAGAAAACCCTAGATTCGCGGCAAGCAACTGGAGCACCGTGTCAAGCAACTGGTCCAGGTTAAGCATGTTGGCGCTGGCGATGGCGGCACTGGCCTGATGCACCGTGGTCAATTGCGTAACCTGACGCCGGATCGTTTCGAGGTTCATGGTGATGGCGTGATTGCGATCATGCAAGGACTGTGTCATCGCGTTGAACACATCGGTCAGTTCACCGACCTCATCGTGAGTGGATGCGATAAGAGCAACCGGCGCATCATTTCCTTTGGCAAGTTGGCGAGCAGAGTTGGCGAGACTCCGCAGCGGCGTCGTAATGCGTGATGTCAACAGATGAGCGCCGACAATGCCTCCCGCGATGATGAGGAGGGTAAGGATCGAGACATTGCGGACGATCACCGATAGGGCCTCCTTGGCCTGCATGTCGGTGATTCCGATGCGGACGAGGCCGATGATCGGAGAGGATTGTTTCGGGAGAGCAGAGCGTGTTTTTTCTTCCAATTCAACCGAAAGCTGAGGTATGGGTGGCGCAGCCGGGGATTCCCGAAGAATAGGCATCGCGAAGTCGAACAGAGTTTCTTTTCCCAGGAGAAATGGCAGGAGCCAGTCTGAAGACGCATCCTGCGGGACCAATGTCTGTTCAGGCGAGAGCACGACCCGCGTGATCAGCGGAGTCGTCAATGGAGCCTGGAACAGCGATTGTGAGATTCGGTCGTTCGGATAGAGCGGTTGTTCCGTGGCAGGAGAGAATCCGTTCGACGCGTTCCGAGTTCGTTTGCTTTGTCGGTCAAGAATCCGGCCATCGGACGCCGCGATGACCACATAGACGACGTGGTCGATTGCCATGAGGCTCTGAATGAATTGCTCGAGCGTGACGTGATCTTCAAGGACGACGCCGGCGACGCGAAAGTGCTCGTTGCGGACGGTATTGGTCAATAAGATCGTTCCAAGTTCTTCCAGATTATCGGTCATGGCCTGTCGTCTGGTCTCAATGAAATACCAGCTCAAGGACGAACAGGTCATGATGAGGATCAGGCTGAACAGGACCACGAACTTCATGCGGAGGCCGAAGAACCGCGCGGTCGGTCTGGGTTCCGGATTCGGCTTCTCCTGGATCGTGGTGTCGCGCATGGATTGGTCCATTCAATAAGTCTCGTCGATCAGGTTGTCGAGCTCTTTGGGAATCGTCACGCCTAAATATCGCGCGGTCTTCTGATTCACCGTGATTTTGACCCGCTGGACCGAGACAGGATTGAGCGGGAGCCGTTGTTCGCCGTTCACGATACGTTTGGCGAGGAGACCGGCTTCTCGGCCGACTTCGCCGTAGTCGATCGACATGCTGAGCAGGGCGCCAAGGCGCGTCAGCTCGGAGGAAAAGCCGATGACGGGAACCTGTTTGGCCACTGCCGATTCGAGGATGAAGCGGATCGATTCGTCCGTCAGGACGGTCGAGTCCGGAATGAGCCACAACGCTTCCGATTCGGACAAGAGCGTCCGTAGTTGCTGTGGAACATCTTTCTCATTCTCGACCGGAAACCCCTGCAAGCGAAACTCATAGACGGAGGCTCGCGCCGCCGCCTCCTTCAACTTGGGCGCGGACTTATCGGGGTCGTACATCATGCCGATCCGGCGCAGGGTGGGGAGGAACGTGCGCATGATCTTGAACTGACGGTCCGTCGGAATTTCCAGTAGAACTCCGGTCATATTGTCAGCGGTGAGGCGATGTTTCAAGGGGTCGAGAATCATCATGTACAGGACCGGAGTGTCCACGATCTCCAGCTTGGCCGCCAATGCCGCTTTCAGGCCGACCGCGACCACGAGCGCCGTGTCCGACGCGCGGAGTTTTCTGGCGAGTTGCTTTCCCCGTTCAAGGTCGCCTCGCAGGTCGTATTCGGTATAGGTCGTTCCGACGGGCGCCGTCGTCTTGAATCCTTCAACGGCATCATTGTAGGCCTTCAGATCGGACGATCTCAGAATGGCAATCTCCACGCCTCCAGCCTGTGTCCTGGTCGGGACGGAGCAAAAAATAGCGATGAGGGTAAACGACGCCAGCCAGGCATGCCACGAGCGCAAGCTCGTCTTTCTTCGGCTTGTACGGGCGAGAAGCATCATAATCGTATCGTCCGAGCAGAGATCACAGGCTCTGCAATCGATGAATCAGTATGGCCCGGCAAAACGTTCAGCATCGTCGTCCGGTTCTCTGGGCTAGTAGCGTGCCGTCAACCAGCCCATGACGCGGCTCCCGAGTGTGTCCCCTAAGGGATGTTCTTTGTGTGTGTCGTTCAATGCATTAAACGCGGAAACCGCGACTTCAGCGTCCCGCAGGTATCCCGCCGCAGCCGGTTGTTGCCAGAAACGATAGGCTGCCCGTAGGTTCAACAAATCATAGCTCCGCACCCGCTCGTTCGGGGGCGTGGGTGAAAGCGAGTAGAATCCTTCGATCGGGTAAGTAGCCGAGCCCACGTGAAAATAGTTGATCTCGGCGCTGAGGCCGTTTTCCCACAGGCCGCGCGCGCCGGCGTTGATTTTAAAGCGAGGGGCGCCGCGATCGGCTCCCCGTTGGGTGACCTCCTGGTACGTATAGTTGGCGTAACCGCTGAGCCAACTCGTTGCCATACACTCAACGCCGGCCTCCCCGCCGAAGATGTCCGCCTCCCCGACGTTGGAATTGTTGAACCCGGTCAGAGGGTTCCCGCCGGTATCGATGAGGTCGGAAATGTGATTCAGAAAGAGATCGGTCCGTAATCTTACACGGTGGTTGAAGTACCAGCCTTGATACCCAATGTCATAGGCGATGATTTGTTCCGGGTGCAAATTATGCGAGCCGCGGACCGGCACGTTGGCTGTGACTCCCGACGGAGGAAGAAACTGTACTCGTAAGTCCTCGTGAGTGTCGAAGAGCGCGGGTGGACGATAACCCATCGACACGGAGGCCCGCAAAGTGTGGGCAGGAGTCAGTTGATACAATAACGATGCTCTCGGGCTGATCGTGGGATTAATCTCCGTATGGAGATCGTAGCGGGCGCCGGCCACCACAGTGAACCGGTCGGTGACTTTCCACTCATCCTGTACATACATACCGAGGCGGTTCTCCTGACTCGCGCCCGTGATGCTGTTTCCTGAAAATGTATTGAGTCGGTAGTTGAGGCCGTAGATCAGTCGATGTCCACCCCATTCCAGGGTATGCTGGGCCTCAAGGTTGTAGGTATTCCCGAGAAAGTCCAAGCGCGTGCCGCCGTTTTTGTCGGTCGTGCGGAGAAACGCAGCCAGCAGAGGGTCGGTCAATATATCGGACAGTGCATTGAACTGGTTCCAATAGGCGCGGACAAAAAAATCGGGGCGTTCGTAGACGATGTTGGCGTAGGGAAGTACGAACTGGGAGTTCAGAACGACGGCGCCGCGGAAGGTGGGTCCGTCAAATCGGTTGTTATCAAGAAATCCGCCTGACACCTTGAGTGTCGAGTCCGATGTCAGCGCGTACTCCGTGTGGGCGTTGAATTTATAGGTTCGAAAGGCGAGCGCATCCCGATTCCGCCATTGTTGATTTTGCTCCTCTCCCGCGGAAAGGCGATAATTCCATTTTCCGGCCCGGCCGGCATGAATGGCCGAGCCGGTCAGCGTGCCGAACTCTCCACCGCCGATCTGCATGGTCGTGCCCTTCATCTCTTCCGGAGATTTCGTGATGATGTTGATGATGCCGTCGAACGCATTGAATCCATAGATGGAGGAGGCTGGACCCTTCAGGACCTCGATCCGTTTGATCTCCGGTAATGTCACGGGCAGCATTTTCAGAAAGGTCGTGCCCTGCGCGTCGATATAGATGGAGCGACCGTCGACCAGGACCAGCAGCTTATTGGCCAGCAACTGATTGTCCCCTCGGACGCTGACGTTGAAGTCGGCGCCGCTCATCTGAATGATTTCCATGCCGGGAATGCGCCGCAGCACGGTCGGAAGGTCCACCGCGCCTGATTGGCGGATGTCCTCGTCGGTGATCACATAGACATTCGACGGCGCTTGAGAGATCGGCTGCTCGTAGCGCGACGCGATGCTGACCGTCTCTTCCTCTTTGAGCAGTTGGAGTTCGACAGGGATGCCCTGATCGAGCGGCGCGCCCGATTTGTTCTTGCTGTCTTCTGGCCGGGCCGCGACGGGGCACAGCATCGACAAGGCAATGGCGACGAAGGATAGGCAAGCGGGAAGGAAGGTTAGATGATATCGTGCCATGCAAATCCTATCAGGAAGCGCTAATAACGCACCGTCAGCCACCCCATGACGCGGCTTCCGATGAGATCGCCCAAGGGATGCTCTTTGTGCGTGTCGTTGAGCGCGTTGAACACAGATACTGCGGCCTCCGCCTCGCGGCGATAACCGGCCGCCGCTGCTTCTTGCCAGAACCGATACCCGAGTCGGAGGTTCAGCAAGTTATAGCTGCTGACTGTCTGATTTGGAGGGCCCATTCCACTGAGTGGAGCCAGCTGTAAAATGGTGTTGGTCAGCGGATAGTCGGCGCCGGCGACATGATGAAACAGCAGCTCGCCGTTCCACGTCGTGCCCAAGTTGCCTCGCAATCCGGCATTGGCGATCCAATGGGGCACCCCCCGTTGACTCGTATCGATAAACGACTGTCCGACATCTTGGTAGGTGACGTTCGCAAAGCCGGTAAGCCATTGCGTGAGCAGTGCTTCAATGCCGATCTCGCCTCCGTAGATATCCGCCTGGCCTGGAATGTTGACATAGGAGGCGACTCCGGGTGACACCGTGATGGAGTTGATAAGATCAGTAATGTGATTGAAAAAGAGATTGCCGCGAAGTCGCAGCCGGTGCGCCCAGAACCAGCCTTGGTAGCCGAGTTCATAGGAAATGATCCGTTCAGGATCAAGATTCGAAGAGGGCCGTAGGATAGTTGGAGGAGGTGAATTGGCTGGTGATGGTAATGTGATGACTGCTTGAGACGTAGCCAATGACTCATGCATTGTAGGGGGACGGTAAGCCACCGATAGTCCAAGCCGGAACACATGGTTAGGGGTAGGCTTATAAAGCAGCGCCGCGCGTGGACTCCACGTGCCATTGATTTCACTATGGAGATCATAGCGCGCACCGGCGATAAGGCTGAGAGAAGTGGACATGCTCCATTCATCTTGGAGGTACACTCCAAAACGATCCTCACGGCCTGGCTGCGATATGAATTGGTGGTCCAAGGTGTTGCGCCGATAGTTAGCACCGTATGTCAGGAGATTAGAGGGGGTCAGTGCCAATGAATGCTGAGCTTCCAGGTTGTAGGTATTGGACCGGCTATCATTGCGCGAGAGTGGCTCTCCCGTCAGATTAAAAAGTTTGATGAATGAGGCGACGAGCGGATTAAACATAATATCCGTAGAGTCGGAGAACCCTGTCCAGTTGGCACGTAGAAAGAAATGAGAGCGCTCATAAGCAATTGAGGCATAGCGCTGCGAGGATGAACCGGCATTCATGGTAGATTCTCCAATATTGCCGTCAAACCGGTTTGCGTTTGCGAGTCCACCATTGATTACCAGTCGAGAGTCTTCTGTGAGGGCGTATTCAGTGGAAACGTTGAATTTATTTGAACGGAAGGCTAGTGCATCGTGATTTCTCCATTGGCCATGTTGGTCGTGGCCGACTGACAGACGGTAGCCGAGTTTGTTCACCACATTGGCGTAAACGGCAGCGCCGCTCAGGGTGCCCACGTCTCCGCCGCCGAATTGCAGCGTCGCGCCTCGCATTTCCGCCGGAGATTTCGTGGTGATTGAAATGATCCCATCAAACGCATTAAATCCGTAGACTGCTGAAGCAGGCCCCTTGAGGACCTCGATCCGCTTGATTTCTGGCAAGGTAATGGGCAGTAACTTCCAATACGTAAGACCCTGGGCATCCACATAAATCGAGCGACCGTCCACCATGACGAGCAGCTTGTTGGCAAGCGGTTGGTTATTGCCACGTGCACTCACATTGAATTCGGCACCGCTCATTTGCATGACTTCCATCCCAGGGATTCGGCGAAGGATGGTGGGGAGGTCCGCCGCTCCGGACATTCGGATGTCCTCGTCGGTGATCACATAGACGTTCGACGGGGCCTGAGAGATCGGCTGCTCGTAGCGCGACGCGATGCTGACCGTCTCTTCTTCTTTGAGCAGTTGCAGTTCGACAGGGATGCCATGATCGAGCGGGGCGCCCGATTTGTTCTTGCTGTCTTCTGCCCGGGCAGCGACGGGGCACAGCATCGACAAGGCAATGGCGACGAAGGATAGGCAAGCAAGAGAGAAGATTTGCCGATATCGTGCCATGCGCGCCTCGGTAATTGAGCCAGCTATGAGCAACCCCGCGCACTGGGACTTGAAACCACCAGGCTAAAACCGCACCGTCAACCACCCCATGACGCGGCTGCCGATCATATTCCCTAAGGGATGTTCGGTGTGTCTGTCGTTCAATGAGTTAAACCCGGAAACCGCCACTTCGGCGTCCCGCAGGTATCCCCCGGCAGCTTTCTGTTTCCAGAATTTGTAGGCGCCTCGAAGGTTAAGCAAGGTGTAGCCGTCCACACGGGAATTCGGCACTGTCGCCCCGAACGGCGCGAGCGTTTGGTAGGTCCCGACGACGGGATAGGTCGCTCCAGACACGTAATGAACGGTTGCCTCGCCGCTGAGGCCGTTATCCCACTCACCCCGCAACCCGGCATTCACCTTCCACGCAGGAGCGCCTCTCCGACTGGTTCCCACGAATGTCTGACCGATCTCCTGGTAGGAGACATTCGCAAATCCGTTGAGCCACGGAGTCGCCAAGAACTCGACGCCGATTTCCCCACCATAAATGTCGGCTATCCCTCCGTTGGCAAACGTGCGTGTTGTTCCGACGGAGACGAAGTTGATCAAATCGGAAATATGGTTGAAGAAGAGATCGGCTCGCACGCGCAGACGGTGTTTGAACCACCACCCTTGATAGCCAAGATCGTACGAGACGATCTGCTCCGGCTTGAGCGTTTGCGATCCCACAAGCGGAAAAGGTGATGGAGAGGGGAACGGCGGCGGAAGCGTGGTCACGAACCGCGCGATGCTTTCACGTTCAAAGAGTGTCGGTGGCCGATAGGCGACGGATACCGTCGCTCGAAGGGTGTGCTCAGGCGCAATGATATAGAGCAGCGCGAGACGCGGACTGATGGTCGGGTTGATGAAGGAATTCAGGTCGTAGCGGACACCGGCGGTCGCGCTGAAGCGGTCCGTGAATCTCCATTCGTCTTGGAGATAGAGGCCGAAGCGGGTTTCCTCGCCGGTATTGGCCACGCCGTTTCCTGAAACGGTATTGAGACGATAATTGGTTCCATAGGTGAGCCGGTTATTCGACCACAGGTCCAGACTGTGTTGTGCTTCGACATTATAGGTATTGGTCAGGAAGGCAAGGCTGCGTTCGCCGAATTGGTTGACCTCTTGCAATCGATTGTTCAGAAACGGGTGCATGATGAGGTCTGCGTTGATGTCGTTTTGTGTCCACCAGCCGCGAATATAGAAGTTCGGGCGTTCGTAACCGATGTCGGCAAAGCTTTGCGTGAGTGGAGTCGACGGAGTTTGTAGGTTGAACACCGGGCCATCGTAGCGAGTGGCGTCGGCCCACCCCCCGGAGAGTCGTATCCGAGAGTCGGCCGTTACCGCATAGTCTGTTTGGACGTGAACTTTGTTGTTTTGAAACGCCAAGGCGTCTCGATTGCGCCATTGCGCATTCTGGTCATGACCGAACGAAAGCCGATATCCGAATTGGCCCTGTGTGCCGGCATGGATGGCGGCGCTCGAAATCGTGCCCAGCTCACCTCCACCAAGCTGAACCGTCGTCCCGTTGATCTCGTTCGGGGACTTGGTGATGATGTTGACGACCCCGTCGAAAGCATTGAACCCATAGATCACCGACGCAGGGCCTTTCAATACCTCAATGCGTTTAATCTCCGGCAACGTCACCGGAATATTCTTCCAAGACAACCCGCCCTGCATGTCGACATAGATCGATCGTCCGTCGACCATCACCAACAACTTGTTGGCGTTCAACTGATTGTCTCCGCGAATACTGACGTTGAAGTCGGCTCCCGTGACCTGCATGACCTCGATCCCCGGGACACGGCGTAAAATCGTCGGAAGGTCAGTGGCGCCCGAATGGCGGATATCCTCGTCGGTGATCACATAGACATTCGACGGCGCTTGAGAGATCGGCTGTTCATAGCGCGACGCGATGCTGACCGTCTCTTCCTCTTTGAGCAGTTGGAGCTCGACGGGGATGCCCTGGTCGAGCGGCGCGCCCGATGTGTTCTTGCGGTCTTCTGCCCGGGCAGCGACGGGGAACAACATCAACAAGACAATGGCGACAAAGGATAGGCAAGCAAGAGAGAAGATTTGCCGATATCGTACCATTCACTCGTCCAACCAGGGTGCGCCCGCTTCGCCGATTCAGCGAGGCGAGACACACCTCTCCACGTGAGTTCTGTTTCATATGGCAAGCCACATGCCATCAGCGTCTTGATCGCCAACAGCCGCAGTGGGGAAATTATTCGTGCGGGACCCTAGCGAATCTTGATATGAGATGATGCTTCGGCCACGGATCTGAGACGGATGGTGAATCTAAATGTATTCATGCTGAATCAAAATAGATTCAGTCGGCTGAGGCTATGGTACAAAGGCATGCAAGCGGCTATTTGGTATGACTCTGAATCGAACGCAGATCCCAGTCTGCCACCCCGTTGAGTCCCACCTGTCTCAGGAGGGCTGCGCGCAGCCTGCGAAGCGACGGATCATTTGGTTCCTTTTCGATCAGAGAACACACGCAACCCATTGCGTCATACCAGAACCCGATGAGGGCATTCGTGCGGACACTGTCCCGGTCACAGCTCACATTCACCGAGGTCACCGTCAGACATTCGCTGAACTCACATCGCTCGATCATCCCGCCGGCGACGATATCCCTGGAGGGGGACTCAGCATTGGGGCTGGCCGACACAAACCATCGATATTGGACGTTGGGTTCGAGTGTCAGTCCCAGTCTTTTGAGATCGATGGATTGAACCCCTGCTTGCGTCGGAATGGGGAGGGAGCCTTCGTAGATCGGAATGATTTTTTGAGTGTCATTGAGCGTAAATCGTAGCGGATAAGTGGTCGGTTTTGAAAGGTACCAGTTCAGGGTCGGTGTTTGCTTGACGGTCAATCCGACATGGTCGGGCACCAAGGCGACGAGTTCCGGTTCACTGCTATCCGTTCCCCGCAATGTCCCGCCGACTCGAGCGCGAGGGGTCAGTTTTTTCGGCGGTGCATAGACGGGAAGCTGCTCGTCATCCCGTTCAGCGGTCGTTACCGTTATCGCTCCGTCTGCGGCGTCCAGGATAGGCATTCCCGAGACGGTCAGCAGAAGACTCAGCCCCAATGTCAACACATATCTCATGGCGACGCTCCTTCTCACAGCCAATTATTGAGCAACAGAAACGGCGACCAGTAGGCCGGGTGTTCGTACACTCGGTCGCTCAATAATTTCATTTGCGCGCGCTGGAGTGCCACGGCTTTGGATAGAGACGGATTCCGCAGCTGGCGATAAAATTCGGAAACCAATGCCGCCGCCGCTTCGTCATTGATAAACCACAGAGTGGCCAGCGCGCTGCGGGCGCCGGCCTTGAGGGCCACGCCGGCCAGGCCGAGCGCCGCGCGATCGTCGCCGACCCCGGTCTGACAGGCGCTCAAGGTCAACAGTTCCAACGGCTCTTGCCGAAATCGAAAAAGACCGACCAATTGGTCGAGTGATTGTATCGTCAACTTGCCGTCGAAGGTCAGGAGAAACGAATCGTTCGCGTCGGTGGAAAATTTACCGTGTGTCGCAATATGCAAGGCCCCATACCGTCCGTCACGCAATTCTTTTTCCAGCCTGGTGGCTTGAAAGTCGCTGTTGAGGAGTTGATCGCCTTTATACAGTTGCTCGATCGAAGCCACCTCCTCGGCGACGTAGGGAAGGGGAGGGAATCCTTGCACGGACTTCGTCAAGCCGGCGGCAAGGAACCGCAACTTATCGCGGTTCAGCGGCCGTGGATCGGTCAAGGTCAGGCCGGGGGTCATCGCGAGGGCGAATTTATCGATCAGGAAGGACGAGCCGTCGTGAAGCGCCGCCAAAGGAATCGTCCGTAGAGCGCTGTCCGGCACGAACACCAATGTCGTGATCCCGAGTCGAGAGAGGTCCGTCTCCAATGGCCGCACAAGCCAATCGTACAACTGTCGGGCGTGGGGCAGATATTCTCGGGTGGTGCGTTTTTCCACCAATCGACGAAACGCGCGGATTTCCAGAGTCAGACGATCGGCTGTCACGGGCACAGCGATGCGCGTGAGTCCCGTCGGTAGGCTTATGAGCAGTTCCAGCCGGGAACTGAACATGATGGGATAGACGACGGCGGTGTCCGATGACAGCCGATCCAACAGGGCAAGCTTGGACCGCACGGCGTCGACGCAATCATCCTTGAAGTAGTCTCGCAACTCGGCCGTTTTATAGGCTTCGATCGCATCGCGAGCGGCGAAGAGAGAGTCCTCCACCGCGTGGTTGTCACCAGTGAGCGATGCCCGCTGCAGCAGCAGGTCGGCCAGTTCGAAGAACAACGGTTTGACGCTGTCCTGGTCGGCTGTCGGATCTTCGAACGAGGCTCTGGTTACCTCGACGCGAATCGGGTGAAGTGTCGAGGCCGCTTGCCGATAGGAATCGATGGCCTTATCCGGCTGTCCGGTTGCCGCCAGCTGGCGCCCCAATTGCCATTGCCAGCGATAGAGCGATTCCGGAGCATCCACGGATTGCGCGGAGAAGATCGCCCGTCTGGTGAGCCGCAGTGCTTCGTCCATGCGAAATTCTGTTTCGTAGAGACGGCCAAGATGCCCGAGAGCATAGGACAGCGTTCTCTTGTCGCCTTGTCGCTCGGCGATGGCGGCCGCTTCCTGGAGCGCGCCGGCGGTTCTCAGCGCAAGAGGATCGCGCTCCTGCGGCAGGTGAGGAATCAGTCGCTGGTAGGCCAACGCGATGCCGATCAGCCCGAGTGCTGTATTTCTGGAAGGGGGGATCACGTCCTGCAATTGAGTGAGCGCTGCGTCAAGGGCGAGGCGGCTGTCGGTCGGCTGGTTGACTCGCAACAAGACACGCGCGGCGTTCGTCCGGGCTGTCGCCGCAAGCAAGTGAAGGTCGGCATTGTGCGCGTGGGTCAGGCTTTCCTGAAATGCGACCAGCGCGTCTCGATCCTGCCGCTTGAACCCCAAAAGAATGCCAAGATCGTTCAGTATGGTCGCAAGGAGCGGCGAAGCCTGTCGCTGTTTCGCCAAGGTCAGGGCCTGTTGGAGATATTCCGAGGCCTCAGGGAGTTGCCGGAGCGTCGAATAGGTCCGCCCCAGTTGCCCGAGCACGGAGGCCTCCGCGAGTGGATCATCGCTTTTCCGAGCGAGTGAGAGCGCCAGTTCCAAGGACTGGAGCGCCTGTTTCGATTGCCCCAAGCCCATTGATGCCTGAGCCGAAAGAACAAGGGCTTCGACCTGCGCCGGTTTGTTTCCCTCGTTTTTATACAGATCGGCAGCCTGTTTCCAGTGGGACAAGGCCTCGCTCAAGGCTCCCCGTTCAAAATACCGCCCACCTTCCTTCATCACCGAGTCGGTGGACGACGAGGCCTCATGCGATTCCGATCGTGTGACGGTGAAGAGGAGAGCGCTCAGCAACAAAAAGAGGCAGGTTCTGCAGAAGATGAACAGGTAGCGTGGTTGATTGAATGTCGGCCGAGATTGTACGTTGGGCATGTCTGCTGTAACCGTCGTATCAAAAAAGATTGACCACAATTCCCGCGTGCACTCCATGATCCTGAGCGGTATGTCCGATGCGTGGAACGCCGCGCAGCTTCTGTCCCCAATAGACCTCGAAGACCGCTCGACCCTGTGGGAGAATGTTCCAACGGAGGCCGGCGCCCACGCTGGCGAGTGTGTCGGGGAAGTTCGTGGCAGGCGCGATGGCGGAAGGGCGGTTTTCCCCGAGACTCCATCCGTGCGCCACATCCACGAAAGGGGCGAATTGCACCATCGGCTCGCCGTTCTTCCATCGGATCAACGGAAATCGGGACTCAAAGGACACGATGAACGAATTGTCGCGCAGAATCGTCACTTCTCGGTAGCCCCGCACGGTATACCGGCCGCCAAGCGAAATCTGCTCGAGTGGAAACAACGGCGAATCGGTGAGTTGGAGATCCATGCGTCCGAGAAGTTGCATCCCGAATAGCTTTTCGCCGTATTGCTTGATGGCCTGGATCTGTCCCAACCACGAAAAAAAACGTCCGTCCGGCGTGTCGGGGGGACCGTTGATCGTTGCACCGAGGACATTCAGCCCGATGCTGAAGCGTGAACGCACGGCAAAGACCGTGTCGATGGTTCGGTGAGTCCACTCCTGAACAAACCTGAGCGCGGAGACGGTGGCCGCGCCGTTCTGAAAGCCAGGGAATGTGCTGAACGGAACATTTGCAAAGATAAAACTCTGGGTAAACAGATGCTCACCGATGAGCGAGAGGGCCACCTCGTCTGTAATGGTCCGATAGATCGGTTGTCGGAGCGTCATCCCGATGATTTCCGTGTTGGTATTGAGATCGAGCGGTTCGAAGGGTTGCTCGACCAGTTTGAAGTCGTATCGCCGATAGTGCGGAGAAAAGGTGGTCCCGTATCGATTCAAGGGGAAGGCATACGAAACGTCGATAATCGGGAAGCCTCCGCTCGAGTGGCCATAACTGACGCTGAGCGGATCTCCTCGACCGGTCAGGTTGTCATGGACGAGTGTGCCCATTCCGCGGATTTCCCCGACCAGAGGCGTTTGGTAGTTATTGACCTCAAGCGTGGCGTGAAACGGATTCTTGTCGGTCACGCGCACGTTCAGCACGCTTTGGCCGCGTTGCTCATCCGGCCGCAGCTCGGCATTGATGCGTTCAATCCTGCGATCTTGTTGCAACAGTTGCAGCTGTTCTTGAAGCGGAGCGAGCAACACCGGTGTGCGGCTGCCCAGCGACAGCCGATCGCTCAAGAACGATGAGCTAAACCAGCGGTTCCCCTCAATATTGATCCTTGTCAGCTTCCCCTCGATGATTTGAACCGTCACGACCCCCGTCGATCACGTCCTGGTCGGGGATAATCGCGCCGGAGGTCAGATATCCCCTATTGATGTACAGCAGCGTGAGGGCCAGCCGAAGCCGCTCGAGATCCTCGGTCATCACCGTCCGATTCTTGAATGGGGCAGTTACCTCATCAATCTCAATGTTTGAGAAGGCCGTGTTACCGATTACACGCACCTCGCGAACGAAAACCTGCAACACACCGAGCTCTTTCCGCATGTCTTCCTCGGGAGGAGCCGGGGGGAGGGGGGGGAGAACCGGACGCGGAGAGGGCTGGGCGCGTTGAAATTCCTCTTTCAATGGTCCAGGCGGTTGGCCGGACCGTCCCGTCGGATCAATCGCCGTTTGAGCAAAGACGGAGGCGTCTAACAACGTGCTGATCATGGCGAGCCCGATAAGGAGGCACAGGAAGTATTGATGAACAAAGTGAGCAAACGAGGCAGGCGCTGAATTTCGAGCGCCTGCCGTCACGATTCACGATCCTTTAGGGATGGCTTGCCGACTTCTCGATCCAAGCTTTCTGGAACTTTCACTCAGAAACCATTATCGATACTATTAAGAGAAGCACGGGCAGAAGTTACACGAACAGACGTCGTGCATCATTCCGCACCATGTTCCTTATTGTTTATTTCCAATGGCGTAAGAGTTATGTACCACTTGTTTTCACCGCCCTTCTCAGTCGCATTATGATGATCTGGGTCATATATGGCGTAACGTAGCCGTACAAATATTCGTTGTGGCTGAGGATTCATATCAGAGATATCAATGGCACAGCGGTTTCTCGTGCCCGTGTATGCACACATGACGTCCCAATCATCATCTGAGGTGCCTACGAGGAGCATCGATTCGGCGATGGTGAGGCTCGACCTACTTTCCCATGCGATGCTGAATGGGCGAGAAAACATTTGCGGTCCTAGCGGCTCGATGAATCTAATGTCATCTTTAGGATTTTCATGGTTGACCATGACTCGTTCTCCTTGATTCATCCATAATGACTTTGCTTCAGGTAACCGAAGAAGTCATAACGTGGTTTTTATATTAGGGGTTGCAGGTAAAACTTATTATGTCTCCTTGATTGGGAAAGGTAGCGCCGCCGTTTGTTGACCACTCGACTAACGCATAGACTTTTTTCCCAGTCGGTGGGTTCTGATTGAATATAACCGTTGCTTGATGGGCAGGCTCCGGAACTATTCCCGTATAGTAGTTCCCGGAACCCGGTGTTCCTCCTACCTTTAAACGCCAATGGGTAGGAACAACCTGAGGGCTTCCTGCATTCCAATAGAAAATCCTTTGGGCTGGATTTCCATGGCGGTGTATTGATCCTAGGGCGGGCGTGGTAACTTTTGGAAGTGGCATATGATTCCTCCTTTGCTGTTGGACATATGGTTTTGCTTACCGACACGCAAACAGTAGATCCCCTTTCATCCTTGTCAGCAGGACGGTGAATTCATCCAGTGGATCATGAGCGGCAACCCTCCGACGACGACCCCACGGCATAAGCTCGCAACAAGAAACCAGGCGGTACAATTTGGCGCAACGACAGAAGAAAACGCTCTCCCCGCAGTTCATAGGGGTTCGCTTGCGAGCCTATGTTGGGTATCGTGTCGCCATGGGATTGCGATATGGCGAGCGCCGATGGGCTTGAGAGCCAGCCACCTGGTTCTACAGGTAGACTATCCCGACCTGCCAGGGTGAAACTGCTGAACTCGCCTCCGGCCAGTGCTGCGCAGCGCTGATTGAGGAGTGACCCCGCTTGTAGAGGTCGGTAGCCAAGCGGCTGAATTTTGCCGCTGCCTGGAGCATATGGCGCTTGGATCGTCACGGTGCCGTTCACCCCAGTTCTGGAATCCGCATTCACGATACTAGTGGCATCCTTCTGAAACATATTGGCAATGATTGTAATGTTACCGCCTGTGCCCTGGTCGGTTTGAGCCAGAATCCGGCTGCCTTGCAAGATGACATATTGGGGGTCGATCGTCACATTCCCGCCGCCGCCGGGTCCGTCGGCAACCGACGCGCTAATCGTGCTGTTGTCCCGGAGATAAACCGTCGCGTTAGGAGAGGTCGTTATTTTGATGTCTCCGCCACCGGCGTTATTGCCGTTGTTGTTCGGATGCACGAGTGTCGTGATCGAGCTGTTTTGCATGGCGAGGCCGGCGGTCGCGACGACATTGATATTGCCGGCATTTGCCGCGCCGTTGCTGTTCGCCGTGATGGCAGCGCCATTGGAAAGAGCCACAGAAGCAGCTGCGATGGAAACTTCTCCGCCAGTTCCGGCGCCTGTTGTGTTACTGGATATCGCACTGTCATCGATGAGGACCAGCTGAGCTGGGTTTATCTTTCCAATCAGAATCTTGCCCGCCTCGCCCGCGCCGGTCGTTTCAGTGGTTATTTTTGCACCGGTTCTAAGGTGCAAATGGTTTGTTTCAACCGAGATGGTCCCGCCGGAGGCTGATGGCGTCGTGCCAGAGGTCGTGGCCGAAACTGTACCTCCATTTTGGAGTGTAATGGAGTCGGCATTGATATGGATGTTTCCGCCCGCGCCGCTGCCTGTCTCGGAGTTGGCATTGATTTGACTGTTATCCGAGATCATCAGCCTGTCCGCAGCGATCCTTATTTCTCCTGCGGCCCCCGCATTGCTCGTACGGCTCCTGAGTACGCTTCCTGTAATTGCCACATCGTTTGCACGACTTCCCTCTCCGCCGAGACCCTGGATGGTAATCTTCCCTCCGTTGCCTGGGCCTTGTGTAAACGTAGAAATGTCTGCGTCGACTCCGACGTTGAGTCGCTGGGTCTCCAACAGAATGGTGCCTGCATTCCCGGCGCCAAGTGTCGAGGTGCTCAAGAGCGATTCGCGAATATTGATCCGTGGCGCCTTTAAGTGAATCAGGCCGCCGTCACCTGCGGCTTCAGGTAAGATGGAGAAAGACGCAGCGTCGCTGTTAATGGAAGACGTGGTCAAATCGATCGAGTCTGTTGCATTGAGTAAGATATTCCCAGCCCGCCCCTTGCCTTCGCTCAGGGTGCTGAGAGTGCTGCCCTCAATGATATCCACCAGGTCTGCATCGATGCGAATGCTGCCTGCGTTACCTTCGTCGGTGGTTTGGGTAGTTACCTGTGCCCCCTTAATCAGCAGCGTTCCTGCTGCGATCTGTATGTCAGCGCCGGCCCCGCTCCTGTTGTGTGAGGAGACGATCGCGCTGTTTGGGCTTAGCGAAATCGAATTCAGCGCTCCTGTGCTTTCAGCGGTGTTGAGGATCGCATCGTTGACGGTCAGGACGAATTGGCCTCCTCTGATCGAAACCGTATTCGCGCCGTTGACGTTGATGGTTGAGTTTGGGGCGAGGGAGACGGTACCGAAGGAGGTAAATGAGGTCCCGCCTATGTGTTGAGCGTCGAATTCTCCCGGAGATGCTGCGGCGGCCAACTGAATGACGCCGTTCGGTGCGGAGAGTTGTGCTTGTTGAGCCGTGCCGCTGCTCGGCGTGCCGGATTCGATCGTGATAGTTCCTCCGACCAGCGAGATGCTCGCTCCATTGAACTCGCTGCCTTGAACGACGATCGCGCCAGGATTGGAGCCCAAAAATCCAAACGCCGCCACCGGAGATGCAGACAGCAGCGCGTCGGCGGTCATGTTGGTGATTGCGTTGAATCGTTTCCCGTCCCCGAGCTTGAGATAGTCGGCGCTGGTGAAGCTCACCATTCCGCCGACGTTGACCGTGGCGTTCGGGCCGAACAAAAATCCCGCCGGGTTCATGAGAAAGAGATTGACGCTCCCGAACTCACTGGTTCGAATGGCTCCAAAAATATGTGATTCACTGCCGCCTGTGATACGCCCGAGGATGTTGACTGTCTGAAGCCCAGGGGAATCGTTGCGAAAATTTGCAATGTTGTTATCGGGAACTCCGAACTCGCCGAAGCTATGAAACAGATTCACTCCTCCTCCCGGTCTGGTTCCGCCTGTAATGTTGTATTGCGTCTGGCCATCCACTTGTATCGGAGCACTGATCTGTGTGTGTAGGCCAGAGGAGGTAATGGGAGCAGTCTGAGCTGATGCATCCGCATAAACCCATGCGAAGTGCATCGCTACGATGGAGATCGTAAAGACACACCATAGGCTTCGGCTAGATTGATGAAACTGGCGCATGGGGGCAGTTCTCCTCCTGACCCTGGAATGAATCGTCCGAGTACTCTTCACAGTCACAACCGGATATGCATCGTTCACAAAAGGTCCGCACCAGGGTATGGCATTCCGTTCTTGGCCGCCTAACTATTCCTGTTACGTATTTTGCACAATAACCCTTTAAGGTGATTCCTCGTCCCTTCATCGCCCTGCTCCCCACATCACCCCTGAAAATTTTTCCGGGCATCCTGTAGTTCTCGTCTTCCACATTCGTTACAGCGAATCCGTTTTACTCCTCACAGGTGTTCTCCGGAGAGAAATAGTTTTCTTGAAAAATGATAACTCCAATAGTCCGGTTTTCATGTCCCCATGCGTATCGAGCCCTGAAGTGACTGTCCCCCCGGTGGAGGCGGTCAGAGAGAAACGGGTCGGCAACCGGCTGATTCAACTGTGCCTGGGCCGTGATCCATCCAGGCCCTACACGTGCCTCGCTCCAGCAATAGACGAGCCACTGATCGGATTAGGGAATAGACAACTCAACAAAAATACGTAAAACAGTTGGACTGCCTCGATAATACAGCAGTTTCTTTGAATAGAAGATTTCTCGCGATGAGATGCGAATGAGATACGGGGGAAGGTTGGTGATGAACCTAAAGCGATACACCCTGAATCCAATTCGATTCACCTCAAGATGGGGGACGTGATCGAATCATTCATAGTTGAGACATGGCGTGGACACGGACGTAACGACAGGGAACTCACTGCCGTTGCCGCTCCACTTGACGTCGGCCGGCCTTCCACTTCAGACTAGCTGCCGGCACTTTGAAAAATGCGCCCGTAGCTCAGTCGGATAGAGCATCAGCCTTCTAAGCCGTTCCGAGCCCTCCCCTTATCTCCTTGTGAAAACTCTGAAACGATGCTCCAGGAGCGGCGTTTAGCTATTTTGAGAGTTCAGTTTGGTTCAATCCAGTTCAGGGGAAATAGGTCAAAATTTTGCTGTGGTGATAACACGCCGGTAATATGTAGGGTTGGTACCTAGAATATTGAGAAAGACTGGCTCATGTAAGAGATCAAGCACTCAGAACGCACGCTGTTCTTCTGGACCGATATACTGCTTCAGTGTTAGGAGATCGTTGATCCTGACCGTAGGAAGGCGGTTATTGAGGAAGGCAGAAGTGACCCCGAGTACCATAGGTAACGATTCTCACGAGGCCTCCTTCACTACCGGTACGTGCTCGGTTTAGCGTCCCTGTCGTGGTTGCTCTGGGCCAGGCAAAGTCCGGCTTACGCAAGGACCACTTCTTGGAGCGGTTCATTTTTCCGGCGTCGTGAGACCTGCACCGTCACTTTGCGGTCCAGCTTGTTCAAGAATGCCATCAACCGGGCTTCGGAAAACCGGTAATACCGCGCATTCATCAGGTGGGAGACCTCCGTCTGTCCAATATCCAGCACATCCTGCACGTCTTTTTGTTTCTTAAGTCCTCGGCTTTTGAGGATTTTGAAGATTTGATGGCCTAGCTCAGCCCGCATGAGCAGGCTCTCGGAGTCCTTCAAGCCTAAATCCGCAAAGACATTCCCGGAACTGACTTCATAGTTGCTGGTGTTCTTTTTCTTCATGACTGCCACTCCTTTTCCATGACGACTGCTTCCTTATATCGCCGCGTAATCAACTCCACGTCTCTCGGGGGTGTCGCGATGCCCTTTTTGCTCTTCTTCTGAAACGCATGCAGCACATAGAGCCGCTTGCCGATCTGGACGGCGTACACCAGCCGATACGTGTTGCTGTCGAAATCATCCCTGATTTCAAATACGCCGCTGCCTAGTCCCGTTAACATCTTGCTGTGCGGCGGATCTTCGCCTCGCTGAGCCAGATACAGCTCGCCGCCCATTTGTTTTTGTACGTCTTCCGGCATCTTTTTCAATTGCTTCTTGCTATCGCCCATCCAAACCACAGGCCGGAGCACACTATCTTTCGACACGTCTTGTTCTCCTTGCCGATACCCACCAATGATATGACAGAATTGTAATAATGGCAAGAATCATGTCTGATGAGGTGGATCACGCTCCTGGTGCAAAGGACCACCCCAAGGCTCGGTGGGCGAAGGCAGATTGCTCGCCGGGAGCGGTTTCTCGACGAGAGCAACCGCGTCGTGCCGTGGACAGACCTGGTCGCCACGATTGCGCCGGTGTCTCCCAAGGCCGAGGGGCCGGGGCGTCCGCCGGTGGGCATCGAACGCATGCTGCGCCACCATTGTCTGCAACAGTGGTTCACCCTGTCGGATCCAACGATGGAGGAGGCGCTGTACGACTCACGGGCCATGCGGCAATTCGTCGGCATTGATCTGGTCTGCGAGCCTGTGCCGGATGAGACGACGATCTGCAAGTTTCGCCAGTTGCTGGGAAGCCCACCAGCTGGGCGAACAACTCTTTGTGCGAATCCGAGAGCATTTGGTCAAGCAAGGCTTGCAGGTGAGCCGAGGACCCATCATGGAGGTCGCCACCGATGTCCAGAGCTTTATCCAGACGAAAGCCTATCGCCATCGGCCCTTGAGCGAGGCCGAGCGTGCCCGCAATCGCACGAAGTCGAAGGTCCGCGCCAAAGTCGAGCATGTGTTCTTGGTGATCAAGCGGATCGTTGGATGGGCCAAAGTCCGGTACCGTGGGTTGGCGAAGAATACCCACTGACTGTTCATCAGCTTGAGGCTTGGCGAATCTGTACGTGGCTTGCCTGCGCCTAACTCAGGTGGCTTGATTTCAGGGGAGCACTACACGCAGTCTGACGAAGATCATCGGCCATAAGTCAGAGAAGATGTGGAAACGGTACAACGCCATAGAGGAAAGAGACTTGCATGAAGCTGCATTGAAGGTGCATAAATACCTTCAAGAGAACACGCCGGGAACACTAGAGGGATTGGCCGGAAAATTGCCAGACCCTAACTCGTTGAAATAGCAACGTGCGCCCGTAGCTCAGTCGGATAGAGCATCAGCCTTCTAAGCTGAGGGTCGTTGGTTCGATTCCAACCGGGCGCACCACTTGTCCAACCTACTCGATAGTTATATGCAAGCTTTATAATCCTCTCGGTAACGCGCTTGGTTAGTAGGGCAGGATATGGTTTGACAACCAAGATGTGTACGACAGATACAGATATGTCCCCCCCGAGTATCCCGGATCGTTCGGCACCAGGTGCTATGTATTCGTTCTCACCGATTTGTAAGCCGAGGAAGGAGGTTCAAATGATCCAATCGCTCGTCCGAATGGCGGCTGCCATGATGTGTGGGGCGATCGTGCAGATGACGACTCCGGCGATCGGCGCCTGGGAAGGTTTCCATGGCGACGCTGCCAATCGGGGGTTCGCCGATGTGGATACGAAGCCGGCTGCCGGGAGCTCCCTCAGCGTTCCGGGTCTCGGCACGTTCGCACTGGGCGCTGGTCCTGTCATCGCCACCGATGGAAGCGTCTATCTCGGCACGCAGGAAGGGAAGCTTATCGCTCTACATGCGGACGGCAAACCGTTCTGGAGCCGGGACATCGACGCCGGCGAGACCATTGTTGCCTCACCGGCCATCGGAGCAGACGGCAGAGTTTATGTGATCGGCGCCAAGTTGAAGATTACCAAAATAGGAGCTATCAAGAAAACTCAAATCGGATCGACGTTATATGCGTTCAACGCCACCGGCGCCTTGCTGACACGGACGCCCTTCCCCATGAAGGGGCTTCGCGCCCCCACTACCGCGCCGCCCAACATCGTCAGTGTCGGCGGTCGAGAGATCATTCTCGCGCCCGCGATCTATAGGAATCGCAACATAAGCGGCGTGGAGATGCGGCTTATCGGATTCTCTCCCGATGGGGGCGTCGTAATCGATCGGTTGGTGGCAGGACAGCCGGGGACTGCAACCGGCGGGGCGACGGCCAAAGGCAAGGGAATCAGCGCATCCGATGCTCTTTGCCTTATTCCTCCTGGAGGCTTCGTCTATTGCGCGATTTGCGGATTCGGCCAATGTGACTACAATCCGCCTCGGGAGGCGGAGGCCCCCCCACCCATGCCCGGCGTCGGTGTCTTCACGTTCGCCGGCGGCGGCGCACCGCATGTCGTTGTCAGCGACCAGCGTCACATCATTAAAGGATTCACCGCCACCTCCGCGGCCGGTCTGACAGAGACGTTTCGGCTACGCGATGACGGGCGATCGTTCGTTTCCGCGCCGATGGTCTTGCCTGACGGCCACACGCTTGTCAGCACCGGCGGGGGAGAAATAGTCTTCTCCGGACCGAACGCGAGCAAGCTTGCGCCAGTCGCGAGTCCGGGCATAGTGTATGGACCGGCGACACTCACGGTGAACGGCTTCGCCGTTGTCGTCGGCACGTCCGGGCTTGCGGCCTTGAACAACGGCCAAGTGGTGTCGCAAGCGTCGCTCCCATCGTCTTATACCTCGGCTGCGGCGTCCCGCACCCATGTCTTCGTCTCGACGATCGACGCGTTCGTTACTCTAGACGCGGACGCGCAGTTGGAGTTGCAGAGGTTTGACTGGGTCGGGGGCGGGAAATCGCCGCCTGCGATCGGACCAGACGGCCGCGTCTACGCGATCGCCTCGGACATCCTGTTCATCTTTCCGCCGCCGCTTAAGGTCTCTAATCCGCTCCAGCACGCGCCTGGTGCTGTCCTGCAAAAAGAGCCAGGCGGACAATAAGCGACGGTACATGTACCGTCGGCTCCACATAATCTTCCGTTGATCAGAGCAGCCTTGGAATGAAATAAGCCCCTCCGTCACCGCCTTTTCCAGCAGTGGAAACATGAGATTTGTCGCGTGTGGTGCACCTCGCACTGAACGGCTAATCTACCATGACCACGTTGAACAGGGTGAGCCAGATATGACTGGCCTCATGAAGCCTCTGTTGAAATGCACGGTGTTCCAAGCTGTCATGAATCCGTTCCGTTCGTGCCCTTTCGAGCGAAGTCCGCGTTCAGCTCTACTCACCGCGAGGAGCAGCGTATGAGGGACACCCGCATGGTTGACACTATTCGACAAGAGGAGCTTCCCGATCCTGATTTACGGACTTTTGCCACAGTCACAGCCATTGAGCTTGGAGAGCGCCCTATTGTGCGGTTATCTCACACGTTATTTCTTCCGGAGGCACAATGTCAGACGGCGGATCGAGGATGGATCGGTCCTGCGCAGGTGGTCCATGTGGCTCGGAACGGCGGCGATATCGATCACTATGTGGATACAGCCGACTCGCTGGTCGTTGGTCAACAATACTCCATTTCGATAGATGGACAATGGCGCTATGAGCAAGCTGTAGCCCAGTACCTTGCAGCGAAAATTTTTAGGGACATCCTGCAGAGAACGCCAGGAGCTTAGCGGTAAGAGCACTCGCTCACAAAAACTTCTGTCATATTGCGGATGATGAGCCCTTGCAGACCATCGCACATCCCGGTCGTCTTGGAGTCGGAATCTTCGACGATCCCAAGCCCAGGCCTTCCTCGTCCATGCCCTCAGTTTTCTAATTCCGGTGGTTAGAGGGTTCTGGGTTTGCCTTCTTTCGCGCTGTCTGCAAGATGTGTGAGCGAAACATTTTTATGACCTCTTGATTTTCAAGTCAAATGGACAGCGGGTTGCATTCCCTAATAAATTGCATGACCCAGTGGGGGATCTCCCAGTAGACATTCACTCCTCCGTCCCCTATAGTTTCATCTCCATATTGGCTTCTGAGGGGTTTGAGACCGCATGCGCCGAATACTCCGCCCCCGAGTGCTGATCGGCATCTTGCTGGGCCTTCTCACGCTTTATACGCTCGTCGGGTTTTTTCTGCTTCCCTATCTGATTACATCGTATGTCATTCCCACGGTCTCGGATCAGATCAAGCACCCGGTCGTCTTGCGCGAGGCCGTCTTCAATCCGTTTGCGCTCTCGCTCCGCCTCACTGGGTTAGAGGTACGGGGGGAGAATGAGACGCCGATCCTAGGTTTTGAAGAGCTGGTCGTGAATCTACGCGCGACGACGCTGCTCTTGCAAAAAGTCGCGTTCGATGAGATCCGTCTCGTCATGCCGTTCGTGGCGGCCAAGGTCAATCGTGAGGGCAAGCTGAATCTGATGTCGTTGGTTCCGCCTCCGGATGAGGCGCCCCAGCCTCCTGCTCCAACCAACGAGCCGAAGAAGATGATGCCGGTGCAGATCGATCTCTTGGAGATCGGACAAGGCATTATTGAATATCGAGATGATTCAAAGGCGCGGCCGGTAGTGATCGACGTGGTGCCGTTTGAAATTGTGCTGCGCAACTTCAGCACGGTGCAGGCCGAGGGAGGCGAGAGTGCCCATGCGTTCACGGCGGAGATCGGTAAGGGAGAGAAAATTTCATGGGAGGGGACCATCTTTCTGGAGCCGGTGGAATCCGATGGTCGGGTGAATCTGTCCGGCATCAAACTCAAGACGTTGTATCAAGTCGTCCACGACCTGTTCCAGTTCGACATTCCGCAGGGCACCATTGGCCTTTCCGCCTCGTACCATTTTGATCTTCGCGGGCAGGCTCCTCAGGCAACGGTCAAGAATGGACACATATCGATTCAGAATCTCGCGATCGTGGAACGAGGCGGGCTTGAGCCAGTCATCAGCATTCCGGCTTTTGATGTGGGCGGGATTCAGCTGGATCTGCAAAAACAGACCATCGAGGTCGCGAAGGTGCATTCAGCCGATGCGCGATTCGAGGCCTGGATGGACCAAGGCGGGGTGATCAATTATCAAACGCTTTTTACGCCGGTCGGCGGGGATGAGGCATCGAATCAATCCTCCACGGCGCAGGCCAAACCCGAGCAAGCATCAAAGCCCTGGACCATTGTCGTCGACGAGGTCGCGCTGCGGAACTATCGAGCCGCGTTTGAGGATCGAACTCTCTCGCGACCAGGTCATGTCGATGTGTCGGCGATGAACCTCACGGTCAAAGATGTGCAGATTCCCTTCAGAAAACCGTTGCCGGTGGATCTGGCACTGAAACTGAATGAAACGGGCACGATCGGCGTGCAAGGAAAAGTCACGGTCGAGCCATTGGTTGCGGATGCCACGCTCAAGTTGGAGCATATCGAGATCCAGCCGTTTCAACCCTACTTCGATCGGTTTCTCAATGCCGATGTGCAGGATGGCGCGATCGACTTGAGGGGATCGGTGCACTTTGCCAAAGCTCATCCGAATGAGCCCATGCTGCGGTTTCAGGGTGACCTTGCGGTCAATCAGTTGGCCGTTGTCGATCGCAAAGAGTTTGACAATGTGTTGACGTGGAAGCGGTTGGCCGTGAACCGCGTGGCCTTGGATGTGGAGCCGACCGCTGTGAACATCGCCGAAGTGGTCTGGCAAGAGCCGTCCGTGCAGATGGTGGTGGAAGCCGACGGCCAACTCAATCTTGCTCATCTGGCTGCCTCGCCTCCATCCGGCGATCAGGCGGCGCCCACCAAAGAACTCGAAACCGAGAAGTCGCATGCCAAACCGGCGGAGCCCGTGCCTGTGACGATCGACCAAGTCAAATTGATCAAACTGGCTGCAAGGTTTCAAGACTTGTCCATCGAGCCGAACGTCAAGGCCAGCCTCACCGAGTTCGGCGGGACCGTCAAGGGGCTATCGTCCAAGCAACTGAAGAAAGCCGACGTCAATTTGTCGGGAAAAGTCGGCAGGGCGGCCCCGCTCAAAATCGTGGGAACGATTAATCCGCTGAGCGAGGACGCCTTCACCGACTTGGTCATTACGTTGGGAGGAATGGATCTCATACCGGCTGGTCCTTACAGCGGCAAATATGCAGGCTATGGGTTGTCAAAGGGGAAACTGTCGCTTGATTTGAAGTACAAGGTCTCGCAAAAGGTGTTGGAAGCGGAGAACCTCGTGCACGTCGATCAACTGACATTCGGCGACAAAACAAACAGTCCGGATGCCACGTCGCTGCCGGTGCCGCTTATTGTGGGACTGTTGAAGGATCGTAAAGGTGTGATCGAGGTCGACATGCCGATTCGGGGCAATCTGAATGACCCGGACTTCAAGTACGGCAAGGTGGTCATTTCGACGCTGCTCAATCTGCTTGGAAAAGTCGTGGCCTCGCCGTTTGCATTGATGGGGAAGCTCGTGCCAGGAGGCGGGAGCGAGGAAGATCTTCAATTTATCGAATTCCAACCAGGGAGCGCCTTGCTGGCTGATACTGAACTGACGAAGCTCGAGGCATTGGAGAAGGCGTTGGATGAGCGGGCGGGACTCCGACTTGACATCAGGGGAACCACCGATGCAACGCGTGATGTGGCGGTGCTTCAAACGATGAAACTTCGAGCTCAGCTGTTCGAGATGAGCGGCGAGAAGAAGCCGGACCAGGAAGAGTTGTCGCCGAAAGAGGAGCAGCGGTTGGTGGAAAAACTGTATGCGAAACTTCCTGCGCCTGATCCGTCGGTGGCATCGGCGGAACCTGCCCAGCCGACCGTGGAAGGCATGAAACGAAAACTCGCGGCGGCCATCCAAATTTCTCCGAGCGAATTAGAGGAGCTCGCCCGCCGGCGTGCTGAGGCGATCCGTAGCCATCTCTTGGAGGGGGGGAAGCTCACAGAGGAACGAGTTGCGCTTCTCGATACGGGTTCGGCTGAGTCTGGTCATGAGAAGGTGCGGACGCAGTTGTCCTTGTCCGCCGGTTTATAAGCCGTGTCGTTCGTGAAGCGAATCGGACCACGGTTTCAAGTTTCATGTTTCACGTTGAGGTCTTCGGTTTATGCATGACTTGAAACTTCGAATGAAAAACTTGGAACTGGTGTTACTTCGTTCCGTACCGCATGCGGGTTCCATGTAAGAGGGAGAGTTCAATTTCCGACGCGCTGAGTTCTGGGGGGAAGAGGACCCCTGAGATCTTACAGGCGTTGATGCTGGCTCCGTCCATAGTGGCCTTGCTGAAATCGACTCCGCGCAAATCGGACTGTCGAAAATAGCAGTCGCTGAAATCCAGCCCATCCGCATCCAAGCCTCGAAGGTCAAGGCCGCGCAGATCGCAGCCTCGGAGCTCGCATTTGTCTCCGGCCGCCTTCTTGACGTTGAACTCCTTGATACAGCCTTCGCGCAGCATGAGGTACATCGGATCTTTTGAGATATGGAGCTTTGCGCGCGCCGTGTCCATGCCGTCCATGTTCGACTCCTTTTATGCAGGTTCTCGTGAATCATATCGGCAAGGCTATCGAGAAACTTGAGTCGAGTAAGCCCAGTGTCGAGGACCACGCGTCAACCGTCAGCAACCAAGGCTGGTGGGCGGAATAGCTTTCCCGATCACTGCTGTTCGATCGATGAGGTCAGGCGGCTGACATTTTACACTGCGACCTCTTGAACTCATCCGTTGGGGCACAGTAATGTATGAAGATAGTTGAATCTTGTTGTAGGTGATCACGATACAAGGAGGTATCTCATGGCTATACGGCTGGGCGATGACGCGCCGAACTTTACGGCAGAGACAACGGAAGGCACGATCAATTTTCACGAATGGTTGGGCAACGGGTGGGGGATTTTGTTTTCACACCCCAAGGACTATACCCCGGTGTGCACGACGGAACTGGGCACGGTGGCAAAAATCTCGCCGGAGTTCAAAAAGCGGGGCGTAAAAGTGATTGCCGTCAGTGTGGATCCGATGGATTCCCACAAAGGCTGGATCAACGATATCAACGAAACGCAAAAGACGACGATGAACTACCCTATCATCGCCGATCCGGATAAGAAGGTCGCGACGTTGTATGACATGATCCATCCCAATGCCATTGACAACATGACGGTGCGGTCGGTCTTTATTATCGGACCGGACAAGAAGGTCAAACTGACCTTGACGTACCCCGCTTCCTGCGGCCGGAACTTCGATGAGTTATTGAGAGTGATCGATTCGCTGCAACTGACCTCGAAGTACAAGGTCGCCACTCCGGCGAACTGGAAAGAAGGTGAAGATTGCATTATTACACCCGCAGTGGGTGATGCGGAAGCGCAACAACTGTTTCCTAAAGGCTTCACGACTGTGAAGCCGTATCTCCGTTACACCCCTCAGCCGAACCGCTAGGCTCTTGTCAGAGCACTGAGAAAGCCAGGCAGAGAGCGATGAACTTCTTCTGCCTGGCTCTTATTTATCGATAAGTTATCTCCTCCAATATTTTTACGTGCTGTCATAAATTTCAACAGCTGTCCGTCTCCTCTTCTCTCAGACGGTAGAGTCGTCGCGTACCTAGTGCGTAGGGTACAAGGATTGCTTTGAGGCAGGTCGAGCCTATGCTGTTACAGCGGCGGTTCGTTTGGTCCTCGCTGAAACCTGTCCTCGCTGTACCAAGGTTTCGGCCGCCAAAAGGCCCTGGCCGATGAGGCAGAGGACACTCGTTACGCGTTCTTCCAGCGCTTCACGGCGGTGCACCCTGCGTAGGCGAGGAAAGGCACCTAAGTTGGCAACTGAAGAAAGAGTCAGCGACGATGCGGTCTGCACGCGATCCGCTCGGGCTATGGCGAAACGCGCAAGTGACAACCACATCAGTATTCCGCCCGACCGCTTTCCGCATTTACATGGACAAGCAGAAATACATATGTATATTTGTCACATGTGGAAGCAATTAGAGAAATGTTTCTTGCTATCTTTCGAGTACTTAGGCATACTCGCCACCAACTTCCTGAATGTATACGTTTTTGGATATCAGTGCAGGTGGGCAGTGGTTTCTTAATACTCACAAGGGAGGGCGTATGAAGGAACATGTTGCGAGGCGGTGGAGCAAGGTTTTAGTTGCTGGGGCCGTGACGGCGCTGGTGGCTGGAATGGGAACCACGCTGCCGAGTGCCTATGCGGGGGGCACGATCAAGGCCGACGAGGACAAATGGATTTCGATCGGCATGGGCATCCGCTCCAGCTTCAACAGCCAAGAAGGGGCCGCAGGCGGGCATTATAGCAACGACTTCAAAATCGACAACGCTCGTATCTACATCAACGGGCAAATTCACAAGTACGTGAAGTTCACCTTCAACACGGACTGTTTCAACTGTAACGTCGGCGCCGGGGGGACCCAGTTCGGCGGGAACTCCAACATTGGATTGCTCGACGCGATCGGGAAATTCGAGATCAACGAGCGGGTCAACCTCTGGGTGGGCCGCACCTTGGTGCCGAGCGAGCGGGGGGAGTTGAACGGGCCGTTCTACCATGCGACCTTCGATGGCTTCCGCACGCC